>CAILAO010000246.1 GCA_903832105.1 uncultured Pseudomonadota bacterium
ACCGAAAGAAGGAAGATATTGCCTGTGGATAGATGGCATCTACCCAAAGGCAAAAACTACTATCTTTTAATAATTTTAACTAGATAGGACCCAACCTTTGGAAGATTTATGGATTTTAGCTGGCTATTTATGAGTCACCTTTTTTAAGAAAGAACCAAGCTAACCTTACGCAAACTCGATCATCTTATTCATCACATTGCGAAGTTCCATATTCGTAGCGGTTAGTCTTCGTGCGATAATTTTGGCAAGATTTCGCATGACGACATAACCAATTCTGGTGTTCTTTTCGAAGAGTTCCAGCAGTTCTTCCTTCGTCCAAGTGATCGTCGTTACATCGTCTTTTGCCCGCGCCGAAGCTGATCGTCTAACGTAGTCCAGCAGCATCAAATCACCTAGGATTTCCCCTTTTTTAATGGTTGCGATGACTTGGGCACGTCCGGAATCGGGTAGTGTTATTTCAATATCAGCTCGCCCAGCCAAGATGATAAAAACGTCGTGTCCTTGCTGATCTTCCGCAACAAGATGATCACCCTTCTTAAAACGCTTTATCGTTCCGAGTTTTGTGAAAAGCACTAAATCCTTTTCAGTCAAACCGCGAAAAAGATCGGCTTCTGCGAGGTCTTTTTTTAGTTCAGGTCGTTCCATGGGATTCCTCTGACAAATAGACGGCTATGAGAGTATTTTACCACAAGTCTTCCTCTACGGAACCGGTTTCTTCTCCTTTATCTTTAATATCACGATCGCCCTGACCGTTCTTTTCGCCATCAAGAGGCCATTCCTCAGGCTGAGTTTTTGTCTCCGTTTTCTTACGTTTTTCCTCATCTGGAATTTTGAAGGCATCTTCATCAAAACCAGCGTCGGGACCCAGAAGATCTTGCTTGGGTGTCGGTGGTTTAGGCTGCTCCGATCCAGCTGCCCCTGAATCTTCGGCTATAGGGGGCTTCTCCCCTGATGGAGCCTGTCCTCCAGGACTTGGAGAGGCCTCCACGGTTCCTCTTGATTCTTCAGGGTTTTGTGCCGATTCTTCCGTCCCTCCAGGTGTGCCAGCAGCGGGTGAGGCGGAAATTCTCGTGGAAACGCCTTCTTGCCCAGCGGGTTTTGTATCGTCCATTGCAGGGGGTTTAAAGGGACTGAACATTCGTAGGGGCGAGTACCCGTCACCATAAGGATCCCTTGGCAGATGTACGTAAGACTTCAAGACTTGCCCGATAGCAAATTCACTTTGATATGTTTCGCCGGTTCGCGCAATATCGGTCGCCGAGAAGGTCTCCGCTTCCGCTTCATCTGCTGAACGTATCACCAAACCACGGGGGAGATCGACCATGAGCGCCACGGTATCGGGGTCCGGTTTGAGTGGCCAAGCTCTCTTTGAAAGAATGCCAAGATCGAGCGTATCGAGATAATCAATATATTTTTTGCGTTCAAGAATCTGTTTTGCAAAGTCGGTCCATAGAGGAAGAGCGCCAACACCGCCATACACCCTGATGCGGCCGCGTTGCATGATTTTATTTTTATCATAACCCACATATGAAGTGATCACATAACTGTTTAAGGCATCCAATGCTTGGCCCTTTGCGACAGGGTATGGAACGAATCCGGCGAAATATGCTGTCGTATAATCGTTAGTTGTTCCCGTTTTGCCGAATGACGGGATTTGAACCACAGGAGGATCTTTTTTGTTTGCGGGGGCTTTCGGATCCGAGGGAGCTTGGTTGGGGTTATCTAGAGTAATATAAAGCTCGCCGTAAGCTCTACGGCCTGTTCCGTGTGTGATAACCTTTCGAAGAATTTCTTTAATACCGACCGAGTATTCGAACTTCACAATATCTTGTTCAATTTGCTTCGGTTCATAAAGCACATTACCAAATCGATCTTCGATGCGCCGAATAAAGTTCATTTGATTTGGTGGACCGTCTTTATAAAAGCGGTAAATCTTCCCACTTGTAAATGTTTGAAAGATCTTCGCAATTTCACCAGCTGTGACATCATTTGTTCCTAAAGGAAACGAGAGAACTGGTTCGATTTTTTGAGTCACGCCCAAGGCTTTGCAGAGCTGAACGAGATAATTAAGACCCAACGCAATACGAAAATCATGATGTTGATGATAACGCACTAGATCATAAGGATCTTCAACCTGCATAATGGCGTCGTAGCGTTCGTTAACAGCTTGCCGCAGCTTATAAAAAACACCCAGTGGGAGATAATCACCGATAATAACCTGCCGGGGACCGTTTTCGGATGAACCTCCTCCAAAAAGTCCGCTCCCCCCCCAAATAGCCTGAACATCAAGCGCGTTAAGAGGTCTCCCTTCTGGTTCGAGATAATTACGCAGCCGTTCTGAGTCTTTTGCTTTTTGAGGCAATGCCTCACCGTCCAGAACTTTGAAGTACCCAAGCATGGGTCTCGTGCCACTCCCAGGAAGGACCTTAAATCGACTAAGAATGTGCTTGAATGAAGTTTCCGAGATGATTGCATCCGGCCCCGCTTCCGCTGCTTTTTGCGACAGGACCTTCCAGTCATCTTCAAGAGAACGTGCGAGTTGCTCCATTCTCGTGTAATTATTCTTCAAAAGAAGGATTCTTCTAGCCCTCTCCTTGAGAGAAATATCAGCATATCTATTCGCAGCGATAGCATTTAACTCTGCCGCATAACCCTTGCCCCACCATATTTTTCTTAGCTGCCTTACCATATCTGATTGACGACTAAAGACCAGATCTGGAGTAATGTCAGAAACAGCGTTTCTGAGTTGATATTCTCGAACCCCCTCATTATCAAGCTGAACGCCCAATGCCTTGGCGACGCGGTAGTGAAAATCGGGAGCTGATTCTCCATCATGTGGGAGAAGATCCATTGTGCCCATCAAAAACTTGAATTGCTCAAGGTTTAGTTTCTCAACAAGCCTCGCCGTCAGAGCGACTGAGGCAACGTTTTCAGAAAGCGTTCCCGCCCACAACATCGAAACCTCAGAATAGGGGCTTGGGTGGTCGGGTCTTGGAAAATAAAAACGTCCTTGATAGGGGAAGAGCTGTCTTTCGTTGTCAAGTTGATCAAGAGGTGTCCATCCCAGCTGCAGCGCCGCGTAATAGACAACGGACTTAAAGACAGAACCTGCTTGCCTCTTTGCAAATATGGCTCGGTTATAACCGATCGTGTCGAATCCCGACACCGCAGCTCGGACTTCCCCTTTGTCAAGGACTACGAGTCCACCGTTCACAATCGGCTTACCATGAAGTTCAAGGACGG
>CAILAO010000247.1 GCA_903832105.1 uncultured Pseudomonadota bacterium
AACCCCTTTTCCTTGATAACAGCCATAGATTCATCGGGACGGCCCAAGACGATGGTGCCCACCAACACGATATCGATTGAGGGTTTCTTGCATGGTGCTTTTACATCAAATACCAGCAGCTTTTTGCTGTCCTCTTCAGTATTAGTTTCATCGGGAACTTTTCCTTCTGAGTTGAAAAGATTTCGTTTAATGATGCTTTTCTGGATATTTCGATAATTTGGCTTCTTTGAGAAGACGCTTTCATCAAACGCAACATCTTTGGTGTCTTGAACAGAAGGAGACTTGGATGAAGAAAAGGATCGATTTAAAAACACTGACATTAGAAATGCCGATAATATCGATGCTGAGAAATATGAGAGAAGCAGGATTAAAAAGGCAAAGGCTCCGGAACGATAGCGAGCACGGAGAACCTGGACGCTTTTTTTTAAAAGCTCCTTAACGTTTACTTTAACTGGCAAAATTTTTGTCAATTCAATCAAGACACGTACCTAACATAATTACCGAACGTTCAACGCCTTAACTGCCCATTTTCCGCCCCGTTTATAGCGAATTTCAATTTCACTTTCACCTCGAAGACTATTAAGCAACTTAATAGATTGAGCTGTATCGTTGAGTGAAATTCCATTGATTTCTTCTATAATATCTCCGTTTTGGAATCCGGACTTTTCATAAATGGAGTCTTTTCTGATGCGATCTAAAATAAAACCCTTCAGTTCTCCCCCCACCATGTTTGGCGTGGCTTTTGCGTCCTGCAAAACTTTCGCCATGTCGGAAGAAAGCAATCTCTCGCGATAAGAGCCGGACATCTCGACCTGATCGCCCTTCCGTTCGAAACCGTCTTCTTTAAATGCATCGGGAGGCGGTTCCGTCGCTAGAGGAGTGGGTTCGTCGGAAGACGTTATCACTTTTTTGGACTTTTTCTTGTCTCGACGGGATCTGATGAGTTCTGTTTTTGCAAGTTCAATAAATTCTTTTCGTCCATTCCTGGAGAGAATGACGCGGTCACGACCGACTTCCAAGATTACGACGCCCTCCACCAGCATATCTCCCACCATAAAACTGTTGATAAGATTTTTCTCGGTGTTTTCGACAAGCGCGATACCAAGAAGCGAATTTCCCGCATAAATCGTTCCGAGAAGTTTGAGAGGAAGATCACTTTTAACTGGCTTGTCATCTTGTGGAGTTTTTTCGGTTTTTTGACCACCTGCCAGAGGATCTTCCGCAGGACCCTCGGAGTTAAAAATGTTTCTATGAAGAATCTTCTGAACAGCTTGATTATTGAGGGTGACCGTTCCCTCAGGAAGCGTCAATTCAATTGTTGTGCCTGCGGAGCTAGGAACCTTTCCAACACGATTAATATCATCGGTAGATAACAGCGCGCGTCCGACGATAATAGATATTACTGAGGCCAAAAAAAAGCTTCCACCAATTATGCCTGACAAGGCGATCCAGTTTCGCCCTAGAAAAGCAGTTGTTACTTTCAAAAGTCTTTGATAATTAATATTCACGAGATACTCGCACCTTTAGATTCGAAAGATTATTGCCAGCGACGAAGAGGCCTTCCCCGCTCTGGCGTCTTAACTAGTTTTTCTGAAGTCAAAACTTGACGGAGAAACTCCGCCGCAAAATCTGAAAAGCTAAATCGGTCCTCAACAATAAAAGCCGCTTCTTTAAATCTTCCGTCACACTCGCTCTGCATAACGTTCAACGCTTCAATAATGCCAGCTTTAGCTTCGGTTAGATTTTGAAGAGAGGCAAATTTTTTCAAAACATGATGCCGTTCTAAGTGTTCTTTTGCCTCGATAAGCCGAATGGCAATGTCCTCTGGGCGATCTTTTAGCCAGACAACTGTACCTAGGTTTTTAAGTTGGTTCCAGTTTTCCTCGATGATAGAAGAGTGAAAGCTCGGTAAAATTACGTGAAATTTGATGTCTCCGAGTGCCTTTAAAATGCGACTTTCTTTAATAGTGATCGTATCGAAATCGAGTGAGTTAACGATATCTCGCTTTGATTTTCCTTCTAATCTTTCAAGCTCGCGATCGAAATCGAAAAAACCATAGCCGATTCGGCGCGCCAAATTCCAACCAATATCTGATTTTCCGCTTCCTACAAGGCCGACCAAAATAATGTTAAGAGGAATCTTCTTTTCCACAGGCGGAGGAGTTGGCTCAGTTGTAGTTTGAGTTTCGGTCCCTTCAGCTTTTTTAAGGTCTTCTTCTGACATACATCCTTTTAAAGTTTACGAGGAGCGAGTGATGCACCCCGCTGATCACATCAAAAAAACTGGGTGTTAATCGCTGTTTAAACTTTTACATTCACGAACAAAGGTATACCTTAATAAGTGTACCTTATTATAAGCAAAAACAGCAAAAACGATCGAAAAGGCTGAGCAAAAGATTGATTATTAAATAAGCATCATGTAACAGGATTAGTTAGATTTTGCTGAAAAAGTGTTTTCAGCAAAATCTAGTTAGCTCAGTTTCTGTGTAAAGCGATATTAGGAGAGTTGTCTTTTTTTAGGAAAATGCAAAAAGAAACGAAAAAATCTTGGATTTCCTTGGAGAGAGGGTCAATGCCAATGCGGTTTTCCCGTAGTTTTGACACTTCTCTACCTCCTTTTATGTTTCGTGTGCCTGACGTGCGCGTCGTGGCAAGGACCTGCG
>CAILAO010000248.1 GCA_903832105.1 uncultured Pseudomonadota bacterium
ACTTCGCCGTATTTCTCGTAGAAGTTTTAGCGAAAAAGCTCAACGTTTCAAGAAAGAGATCACGTTGAAGTCTCAAGTTTCAAGTCCATGTCTATGAGGACGTATACGTTAATCCAGTGCCATTCAAGTGAAACAGGAGTTGCGTTATGATAGTTGTTCGTGAAGAATATTGCCCCAAAAATCATCGGTGCCCAACGATAGACATCTGCCCAGTCGGAGCCATCACACAGAAAAGCAAAAACTCTGCTCCAGAAGTTGATAACGGAAAATGCATTGAGTGCCAAAAATGTGTTCGAGCCTGCCAGGTGTTCATGTGCATAGGGTGTGGGCATGGGAAACAGAGCGCTAAGCCTCCTTCGCGATGAAATATCGGATACTCCCTTGAGAGCGTTGTTGACAGCAGAGCAAAGACCTCTAATGATTATAAACATGAATCTTTCGATGACACTCACTGAGGAATACACTCTATAGTTTGGGCAGTAGTCACGCTGTGACGTCCTCTGCTTATAACCGCCGCCCCAATATTTTAAGTAGGATGCACTTATGAATATTTAGGATCCATTTCTTTTTTAAAGGGACACTTTTCCAATCTGGACGGACGAGACAAAATGGCGATCTACATGACGCCTGTTGGCGAACCGAAAGCGCTCTAAGTCAGTAGAGATATTCATGACTCGTAGAAATTATTGTTGGAGCGTATAGCGTATGTTAGATTATAGGTGAGGGATTTTCGATGATGCGCTTGAAATATATCAATTTTTTGATCGCTGCGCTTATGGCACTTTTCACGCTCATTCTTGCCAGTTGTGGATTGACTAAGAGCAAATGTGATTGCAAATCGGGTCCTGGTGTCGTTTCAGTTTCGGTTAAAGGTGATTCTCTTCCCGGTAAGACGCTTAGTTTGACCTTTAGTGGCGGCCCCTCTCAAGTTACTTCCGCTATCGGGGACTACTTAAAAGCAAACAATATTCAAGCGACGTTTTTCGTGCGGGGAATGTCTGTAGATGGGTTTGAAGGCACTCTTCAGAGACTTCGTTCCCAAGGGCATCTCGTTGCTAATGGAGGATTTTCGGGACGTCCTCTGACAGAGGCACGAGACGTTGTTCTTGAACTCAGACGAACCGATGAGTTGATTACGCCATTTGTGACAGGTGATCTGTTTTTGTTTAGAGCGCCTCTAGGACTTATGAATCAGAGTATCGCCGACGAAATCAATCACGCAGGTCTCTCGAAATATGTAGGCTCTATAGGGTCGGATATCGGTGAAGATGAAGGTTCGTTTTTGGTCGATGATCACTGTTGGCAATCGAGCTGGTCCTATGAGCGTTGTACTCAAGGATATCTTGCGAAAATTCGCAATGTCGATCATGGAATTGTTTTATTGCACGATACGAGTGATCATACTCTTGCGCTCACGAAAGATATGGTCACTTCACTGAAAAATGAATCATTCGTTTTTGTAAGGCTTGATCAAACACCGACAATTCGTTCTAGGCTTGAGCAGAGTGGTGGGCGTCCTGGAGAGGTCGCGGGTGAAGATGCCTGCAATGATTATTAAAATATGAATTTAAGACGAGGAGGAATCAACTCATGAAATATTTGCCATGTTTTTTAGCTGTTTTGCTTTCGTTTCTATTAACCGCGATCGAAGTGCACGCCAGTAGTAAAAACTTTCAAAGTTACGAAATTCTTTTTACCCCATGGGGAGAGGCGTCAGATCAGGTTCTTCTAACAGAAAACCCAGAACGTTTCGTCGGCCCTCAGTCATTCTCTGTCGAGCACGGACAGGTTGCTTTACTCGACTCTGAAAACTCAGTAGTCAAGATTTATAAAAGCGGTTTTTTAAGAGAAAGGATCGCTCTTCCGGAAGCTGGATTCAACGACTTTATTATCCCTGATTTGAATGACCTTAGACGTTACTTCCTCTTAAAAGACAATAGAGTGCGCTCGTTCCGTGATGGAGTCGAGACTAGCTCGTATGACTCTCCGGCACCACGTCAAGTCATTACAGCTCTTTTTAAAAATGGGGCCAATGCCGTGGCTGTTATAAATGACGGTGCGTCGTCCGCCGTCGAAGGGGGGGGGTATACCCTAAGGCCTGATGAGCGCGGTGTTTTCGATCGACATGTTGGTTTCGTAAAAATTCTAAAACATAGTTGGAAAAGTATCGTTATCACGACGGAAACATCAAATATCGAGATCTCGTCAGATCTCGAAGATTTGGGGCTAGCCCGATTTTTGGGAAGCACCCCGCAAGGCCATATTTATCTGTATGTTGAGCGTGTCGTAGAGCATACTCCGCTTAGAGTGATGAGAGAGATTCATCTCTACACTAATAAAGGGCAACTTAATGGACTTATCAGGTTCGAAAGTCATGCTCAGTCCTCGATCTTCCGCGAGTTTTATGTTGATGAAGAGGGCGCTCTTTATCAGATGATCTCCTCAAAGGAAGGCGTCAATATTATTTATCACCCATTTGATCTGAGAAACCAGGATCTTCAGATTCTTGAATCACCCTATCGTTTCAGGGACTTTTGGCACTTCAATGAATTTAAAAGGATTTTTCCACTTGATGGTCCCACCGTGTCTACAGAAGCGAGGTCAGCACCTTCCGAACCAGTGGATGCCGATTATCCTCCCATCACCTCTGCGGAGGCTCTCGCTGTCGCTGACCAGTATATAGTCCATGAGTGGGCCGCCGAAGAGAAAAATCTTACCGACGGAGAAATTGAAGACTCCGATGGTAATCCAGTTAAGACTCCTAGCTGGATCAAGGTTGGTAAAAATACAAAAGTTCCATACCGATGGGGTGGATTTGAGACTCCTACGCAATTTGACGAGGGACTTCTAAATGGAAAATATGCGGGTGATATAGCAACGAGCGCTCCAAGTGCTTATGCGGTTGGCGTGGACTGTTCCGGATTTGTGTCGCGCTCATGGAAGCTTCCAAATCATCAATCCACAAGCGCAATGGATACTTGGGACAAACTTCAAACGCTTGACCACTGGAAAAACCTAAAGTCAGGAGACGCGATCCATAAGGTCGGCCACGTAAGGCTTCATGTCGCTCACAATAGTAACGGTTCTCTTCAAGTAGCTGAATCATCCGGCGCCGACTGGCGAACATCTTACCGTGATTACACTTACGATCAACTAACTGCCTATACGGCGAAGCATTATATTAATCTGCAATAAACCGGAGTTGTCCCGTTTTGCCATATTAAAATGGCAAAACCTTTTTCCCAAATTTTTCGTAAAGAACTTCTGCCATTGCGAGATAGATAGCGCTTGCACCGCAGAACAGACCTTCCCATCCTGCGATAAAGCCGATTTCTTTACTCCCCGTCCAATCGCGGATCGCTAGCAAGAAGAAAAGAACAACGAGAGAAAGAAACACAAACTGCAGAACACGACTAGCTTTCAGCGTGCCAAAAAACATGAAGAATGTGAAAATTCCCCACACAAAGAGATACCACCCCATACTTGCTTCTGATGTTTTTTCAGCCCAACCAAGTTTCGGCAAAATGAGCAAAACGACAAGGCTTAACCAAAAGAATCCGTAAGACACAAAAGCGGTCAGTCCAAAAGTATTGCCTTTTCTAAACTCTAAAATACCAGCGATAACTTGAGCTATTCCTCCATAACATATCCCCATCGCCAAAATCATAGCGCTTAAAGGGTAAAGTTCGGGATAGGCATTGTGAATGTTGAGCAGAACCGTTGTCATTCCAAAACCCATGAGACCGAGAGGAGCGGGATTAGCAAGAACTTCTGTTTTTTCCATGATGGATCTTTCCTTAAATAAGTTTAGCCATTTAGTGTAGTTAACAGCGCTAATATGTCAAGCAAAAAGGGGCTAGCTTCAAACCCGAAGGACAAAGAAAGGAAGAGGAGTTCAAAACCGATATTTTTTAGAAGTACTCTTTCAACCCCTTACCAAATTCAATGGCCTTTTCAGTGCTTTCGTCATCATTAGGCATCCATTGAAGTTTTAGGCCGTCAGTGACGACGCTAAACCCAGCATTTTTCAAATTTTCACTAATAATTTTAACAGACTCAGAATTCCAACCATAGGTCCCAAAAGCGAAAGCCTTTTTGTCTTTAAAACCCAAGCCTCGCAATTCTTCTAGCAAAGCGGCAACAGATGTCAATATGCCTTTGTTGACCGTTGGAGATCCGATGCCAATCATGTTTGAGCGAAAAACCTCTGTAACGAGATCATTTTTATCGGTTTTAGCGCTATTAAAAATTTTAATATTTACCTTGGAATCGGTCGCTTGAATGCCTTTTGCAATATTTTCAGCCATGACTCTTGTGCCGTTCCACATCGTGTCATAGATGAGTGTGATTTGGTTTTCTTTGTATTGTTGAGACCAATCTAGATATTTCTGAACAATCTGCATGGGGTTGTTGCGCCATATGACCCCGTGACTTGTACAGATTATATCGAGAGGAAGATTCAATTGTACAAACTCGTCAATTTTACTTTTTACCAATTTACTAAAAGGAGTAAGAATATTTGCATAATATTTGATCGCTTCTGAAAACAATTCGTCTTGATTAACTAGATCGTTAAACAAATACTCCGTTGCATAGTGTTGACCAAAAGCATCGTTACTAAAAAGAACATGATCACCGGTTAAATATTCCATCATGCTATCGGGCCAGTGTAGCATGGGGGCTTCGATAAAAATCAAATCTTTCCCAGGCCCAATGGAAAGCCTTTGCCCTGTTTTTATGGGAATAAAATTCCAATCTTGGTGATAATGACCTTTTAAGGATTTTATTCCATTTTGGGAGCAGTAAATCGGCTTTTCAGGTATATGCTTCATCAAGTCCGGTAAGGCTCCGCTATGATCACTTTCAGCGTGATTTGCGATGACATAATCAATTTTTTCAAGTGGAATGATTTTTCTCAAATTGGTTACAAATTCCTGAGCAAACGGCTTCCATACAGTATCAATAAGAACGGTTTTTTCCTCACGAATGAGATATGAGTTGTATGTCGATCCGCGATGCGTCGAGTATTCGTCCCCGTGAAACTTTCTAAGTTCCCAATCTGTTTTGCCGATCCACATGATATTGCTTTTTACAGGTACTGCCATAACGCCTCCTTCCCTTTTGGACATATCATGATTTTTGTCACTGTGCAGTGAATTTATCGCCAGGGTAAACGTATTTTAATTCCTAAGACGCCTTCTCTGTCGCAGCACATGACTCGATCGGGATTTTCACGCGAAAGACGCTACCGACGCTTGGAGAACTCTCAACTTCGATTGTACCGCCATACTCCGCAGCTATGCCATAACACACAGCAAGTCCTAACCCAGTCCCCTCGCCTGGTTCTTTAGTCGTAAAAAACGGATCAAAAATCTTCTGCAGATTTCTGTTTGAAATTCCAATCCCAGTATCCCGTATCTCAAAAGTACCGATCTCTTTTCCTTTCTGAACAACTTTTCGAGCCGTCAGAGTTAAAACCCCACCATCTGGCATCGCTTCAAAGGCGTTTTTAATGAGATTTAGGAAGAGCTGTATCAACTTGTTCCGATCCGCGTTGACGACAATTTCATCTTCATTCCACTTTTTCTCGATATCAACGGGCCTCCCCTTATGACTGACCTTTCCAAATCTGAGTGCAGATTCAATCGTTTCGATAACGTTGACCTCTTCACGAGATTCTGTTGAAAATGTTGGCGCGCTCTTCCTCGCAAAGGCCAGTAAGCTTTCAACGATCTCCTTACAACGTTTTGTAGCCGATTCAATTTCTTGGATATCTTCAAAGAAGGAACTATCTTTTGGAACTTCCCGAAGCAACATCTGCGAAAAAACCAGGATCCCCCCGAGAGGATTATTAATCTCGTGGGCAAAGCCCCCGGCCAGGAGACCAATCGATGCAAGTTTCTCGCTTTGCATTAGTTGCTGTTGAAGCCTTTTTGCTTCCGTCCGGTCACGGTAAACTTGGACAATTCCTTCGAGTTCACCAGACGAGTTTAACAATGGCTGCGAGGTAACTTCGAAAAAACGATTCCCCTCCACATGATCAAGCGCGAAGGTGGCGGCATCGGCACTGTTTGTTATTTTGCCAACAGGGCAGCCCTTGCATGGCTTGCTTTTCTTCGCGAAGATTTTATAGCAGGTTTTGCCCACAAGATCCTTCACCTGAGTTCCAGTTGCAAGTGCCATTGCCTTGTTGGCCTTGGTCACCGTATGATCCTTTCGGACGATCATCAAAGGATCTACGAGGGCATCAATGGTCGCCATCCACTGTCTCTTTAGTTCTTCGACGAACTTAAGAAGATCTTTGGGTTGTCCGACGCTGCTCTTTGATTTTTTGAGAGGCATAATGACCTTCCTTCTTTGATTTCGAAATCAGTCTTCTTCCTCTTTCTTTTCGGCGGAAGCTCAAGAATGTTTAGAAATACGCCAATTTAAAAAAGATAGTTCACCGATATCTATCTATTTCAAAAGGGAAATCTAGAAATCTTTTTGCTTTCTCAAAGATGTCATCTTTGTTACTTTACCAACAGGGCGTGTACTCAATTTATAATCGTAGACGTCGACTTCAGCTTACTCTTGAGGCATAAACGTGATCTTTTCTCTGAAACTTTATCTTGCTCGCCAAGATCTTCAACTAATTCACGACAAAGCCAGTTGGCCAAGCTAAAGTACTCC
>CAILAO010000249.1 GCA_903832105.1 uncultured Pseudomonadota bacterium
TATCTCAATATTTTTGTTCAGCACATAGTAATTGCTCGCCGCCGGCTCGTACGCAAGCACTTTTATGCTTGGTTTCATGGCGGCATAAAGAGAATAGACGCCTACGTTTGCGCCAATATCCCAGAAGACATCTCCCTCTGGAAACGTGTCGATCCATTCAATAGTCTCAGGTTCTTTGGTCAATAATGTTTCAGCCCTCAACAGCGGAATATTGCCGGCGCATGCAAAATGAACAGGTCCCAATTTTGTTTCAATGGTTATTACGGGTGAGAGTTGCTCCACCAAGTTTGCAGACACCATGGCACCGGAATGTTGACCGAGCAAGCCGATTCCCGCTTTGAGTACTTTGCTTGCCGATAGGAAAAGACTCATTTTAAGAGACATATAATACCTCCTTTACGGTTTTAAAAGATGGAAAATCGCCTTTATGCGGGCTCCTGGGTATTGTCCCGGTCGGCTATTTCCTGCGCGATCCTGACCAGTTCGTCGTATTCCCCGGGATATGCTCTGCTTGCTTCTATTCGGGCCCAGTATGTCTCCGGCAGGACCAGATAGAGGTTAAACGTTCGGAAGAAAAAGAGCAGTTCGTCCTGTGTCATCCCTGACAAGTTGAATGAGTAAGCTTCGTTCATGGAGGGAATCCGCTCCCTTAATCTGATAGCGAGTTTGTAGTCCTGGTATATCTTAGTTTCAGGGAAGGGATATAGAATATAGAGATTCGCGTCAGGGACCCCTAGTTCTTTATTAAACCGTATGGTTTCGAAGACGTCCTCCTTCGTTTCTCCGGGTAGACCAATCATGTTGAAGGCGGATACCTTGATGCCGTGATCCCGCACGATCTTGAAAGCTTTTCGTATCTGATCGTTACTGATTTGTCTTCCCAAAACCTTTCGCCGGATAGACTCATTGCCGGTTTCGACTCCAATGGACATGGATACACAGCCCATCTCCTTTGCAGCCTTCACCTTTTCTTCGGTAACTGTCACGGGGTCGATGGCGCAACCGAACATTATATTCAAAGGTTTCAATAGGCCGGCCAGTTCCTGAAGATCTTCAAGAGGCCTTAAAAGAAAAGTGTCGTCGGAAAACCTGATCCAGTTGATACCGTAATCGTTTTTGAAAGATTCGATATGATTTGCTACCACGCGAGGTGATTGAAATCTGACAGGAGACTTTCCGCAACCTTTAAAAAGTCTGTTCAACTTGTTGTTGACACAATAGGCACATCCCCGAGGACATCCCCGTGAGGAACACATGAACATGCCCTTGTAAACATTGCCTTGAAAGGGCTTAAAAAAGTAACGTGGATCAAAAATGCTGAGATCCGGGACAGGAATAGAGTCCAGGTCGATAAAGGGTCGAAAACCGTTTTTGACAATTTGTTTCAGTGGTTCCTCGCCCTTCTTGATATACAGATTCTTGATGTCTGAAATATCAATGCCCTGATCAAGTCGTTTGCATAGTTCAGACATCGCCTCTTCGCCTTCACCGACACAGATGTAATCTATCACATCTTCGCCTATCACATCATCGGGCGATAGAGTGGAGTGAACTCCACCAAAGATGACTTTAAACGGCCTGTTTATACGAGTCCTTGCGGTTTTAACGAGATCCAACGACTGTTGGTAGTTGGTTGTCATGGAAGATACGGCGATGAGATTGGGCTGGAAATTTTCTATCGCTTCAACAAACTTCTGAACGATGTCCACGGGCGGATCATCACGAACCAAATCTTCGATCGTATAGGGCGTCTTCTTGTAAAAAGTTATGCCGGCGGGGCCGATTCCGGCTGTTGTGCTATTGCTAGTGTGCCGCTTCAAAAAGGAGGTGTCGAACAGTTCCACCGCATGTCCCTGCTGCTTCAGAAGTGCACTTAGAATGGCAATTCCTTCCGGGAATGGGAATTGCAAGTAGTTTACATAGTTTACAAATAAGACTCGCATCGTTTCAACCTTTTTCGATGGCTGCACGCCACTCTTTCAAAAATGTGTCTTTCGCA
>CAILAO010000250.1 GCA_903832105.1 uncultured Pseudomonadota bacterium
GAAAAATCAAAGAGATTTCCAGGAAAATATGCAGAAAATTTAGAGAAATATGATTAGAAATTAATCGCTACTCTGTATGTTTTGCCAATACTGTCCGCTCTTTTTGGTTTCAAATCATTATCATTATTCAGAAGAAGGAGCACCCAAAGTATAGGCAAACTTTTTCATCTGTCCGCATGTCGAAAAGGTAAAGTTAGATGCGCTATATCTGCTTGAAAATATTAGATTATAAATATTTATTTAAAAAAATCCTCAAGTTCTAAAAAAAGGAAGCCGAAGGAGCGGGGTCTGCTCGCATTTAGTGAGCGGAAAGGGAACGTCATCTTTTGAAATCTTCATGAAGGAGGAAAGGTCATGAAAAGAAAAAGTTTTTGGTACTTGAGTGCAAGTATCGTTGTAATGGTGGCCTTGTTGCAAGGAGGATGTGACAAAAAGAAAGATAGTAGCAGTGGATGCCCTACTTGTGGTGCGATGGGTCCTCAAGGACCTAACGATGGAGGAGGAGGTGACAATGGTGGCGGTGGAAATACTGAAGGGGTTTATCTCGCACCAAGTGTTTCAGCGAATTTTTCAGGGGCTGTGGGCGCTTTAATTTTGGATCCTCAAACTTCCAGTGCGGGGCTTAGGGAAAATGGCTTCAACTTAGATGACAGTCAGCAGGGCGAGAACTCTTTTGTGAAGATTAAAGATGATGGAGAGATCGAACCGATCCTGGCGGTCGAAAAGAATGATCAAAATAAGTATGGAGGACAGCAAAATTCACTTCCAAAGATTCAAACCATCGCTATCTCGCCAACGAAAGAGATCTTTTTACATTTTGAGAGACCTTTCATTTATAGGTCCCAAGATGAGCTGAGGTATCTACCGAGGCCTGAATGCGAGAAGTTTAAAAATGGCCCGACGCCCGTAGGTTCAGATGGCAAACCTGAACAGATGCCGCAGACTTGTTATCAGCAAGGCGAGCTGAACCCCAACTGGAAGGATCCATGGCAGCAGGAAAATGGTTTTCAGTGCCAGATTTTCAAGGTCAGCGGTGGAGCGCTTGAAGAACTTATCTCGGGGGGGCTTGAAGGTGCAGGTGGACTCGAATGTCTTGATAATTTGCACTTTGTGGATTCCTGGCAGGCCAATCGAACCAGTGTGTTCCAATTTGATAGCGCTGGTAATGTTTATTACCCAGGCTCAACTCCAAATGGTGGAGGCAAAATGGTCGTGTATAAGCGCGACACGGCGGGGCATGTGACTGAGGTTATTAACGCTAATATTTGTGTCAACGACTTCCTCGTGACAATTAATGGTGGTGTGTTTTATACCGGGAGTTCATCATGTGGTTCAAGTAATAATAGCGGTGGATTCTTCCGATACGTTGCTCCTCAGGGAAGTGGTCTTCGAGAGATCGCGCGTGATTGGTGGAATTTCGTTTATGAAACAGCGCAGAATGCAGCGGGTGATCAGGCGGTGTTCTACGGTCCAGACCCGCGAAGTTCGACGACAGCATCATGGGATTCCGCCTGTTTGTTTAGATTTGATCCGTCAGCTGGTGATACGGCGGAGAAGACCATCAGTAATGTGATTACATGTGGTAATAACTTTGATCAATGGTTGAGGATGCAGCGAACTGAAGATCGCGCCCTTTATGGCACAGGATTTGAGCAAAACGATCGCACTCTATATCCGGCAAAGTTTGCGGCATGGAAAGCTGAATTTGCCGAGCGCTGCGCTGTTGCTGATAAGGTCTTTGCGGGTGGCGGCAGTCAGATCAATGCTGTTCAGCAGGATTCACAAGGGAAGATTTATGTCATTGGTCAGGTTAGAAAGAAAAAAGCTGGAAAGGTTTCATGTAATGTCCGGATTAAAGGTGCTCACTGTGTCGATAAAGATGGTTTCCCAAGGCTTTTCACAGATGGAGAGACGACCGCGAAAGCTCAGTGTTCAGCTATTGGAGGGACTTGGCTTTGGGGGAATAATGGCGAATGCCGTGCTGTTGGTGATAGCAATACTGATATATATATCCCCGAAAGAAGCTCCCTTGAGGGTTGTCTTGCAACACCTGTAGATGACGCTACTTTAATACTTGCTCATAACGCCGGTCATGCTGCCCAGCAAGTCCGTTGGTTTACTCGTCAGGAAGTCTCATACAATAACGTGGCTTCTGAGTTGTGCACAGATCCCGATTCGTACAGTGGTTCCAATTTCTGGGATTGGAGTGTGAGTAGTTATGCCTATCATACTGCGGCAGGAACAGAGGTTTCGGAGAGTAGCTGGCATTTCGCAGAGCCGGTGTTTTACTCAGAATGGTGGAACTGTTCTCCTGTGAATGAAGTAACCCATGAGATTGAAAGTAATAATAACGGCTCTAATAGCTGGTTGACAGAATATAAAGGACTTGCCGAGGTGGATCCGGTGACGAACACGCTTATCTTGCGGTCTTCGGCAACGGAGCAAGCCATCCGTCTATGGCTCATCAAGGATCTCCCATACTATTCGTCATACGATACCAGTAAGGGGCGTTATTATCTTAAACGTTATAATCCCGATGGAAGCACGGACAAATTAGCGGACGGTTTTGAGACATATAATTTAAGTGAAGGGGAAAAATCCGGTGAGCTGTACTATGACGGTCTCGATTTCGAAGGGAATCAATACAGCTTTGGTACAATGATGGATGTGACACCGTTTTCGAGAGTGCAGAAACCGGGTCTTACAGGACAGGTAAAAACCATCATTGTGATGCCGAAGTAAAAAAGGGAGGCAACGATCCAATGGGGTCGTTGCCTTTTTTCAGTTGCTCTGAATCAATTCCCAACCCAGCGTGAAGCTGTTAAATTTTTGAGCGGGGGAATTCTCTTCAAAACGAGGAGATCCGGGAAGGCCGGGTCTAGTTGATCGATGATGCCATCTGAAACTTAGCGTCCAGTTCTATTGCTCAGCTCTGAATGAAATACCAGCGAGACTCATCCAACTATTGTTACACGCGCTAACATTAGAGAGGACGGTGCCACTACTATAAACATCAACCCGACCGTGGGTGTTCGCCGAATCCGTAGCGAACAAGTGGGCATTAAATGGACGGTATCCTGCCGGAAGTACGAAGATCGCAGTTCCACAAGTTCCTCCTGTTACCATCCCCTGAAGATGAACGATCCCATTTTTGTCTTTATAGTACCCGGCGTTTTCCCAAGGCGCTCCGTAGTTGGTCCAGGAATTTTGGAGAGTGGGAGTAGAAATTGCTTCTTGCCCAGTGATCAGACCAGTAAGGCGGATATTTCCTGCTACTTCTAGCTTTTCAGAAGGCGAAGCGGTACCTATGCCGATATTGCCCCCATTTTTCAAGTAAAGTTGGATTGTTGTCCCGGTGTCAGTTGAAAACAAAATGTTTCCACCGTCGGATCGAACAATGAGATCGTTTGCAGCAGACCCGTTGATGTAACTTCCCGTAGCTGTGGGCAGACCGACGTAAGCTTTAACGGCCCCGTTGTTTCGAAAGTTCAGGTTAGGGCTTGTGGTTCCGTCGATTGAAATGCCGTCGACCGAAGTCGTATAGACGTGAAACTTACTGTTTGGACTCGTCGTGCCGATGCCGACATTACCGGAATCATCAATCACCACACTCGAATTCTGCACAAGCTTCCCAGTAGCACCATCAAATCGGGCAATAGCATTGTCGGTAGCTGAAGCTGGCCCGACGACTTGCCCATTGAGTTGAGTTTGAATGGCTGACGTAACGCCATCGAGATATCCAAATTCAGTACTACTGACAGCACCACTGCCTATTTTAGCAGCATCGATACTTGTCGGCAGATCACCTGCCGCAATCGAAGTGCCTGACGTAGCGCGGCCATAGGTATCCACCGTGACTTTGGTGTATGTACCAGCCGTAACGCCTGATGTAGCAAGAGATAAAGTGCCAGTACCAGTGATAGGCCCACCCGTAAGCCCTGTTCCCGACGCTACGCTTGTCACCGTTCCGCCGGAATTATCATCGCTTGAACAAACCCAATTCACGCCTGACATTTTTAAAATCTGCGTGGCTGAGCATGCGGC
>CAILAO010000251.1 GCA_903832105.1 uncultured Pseudomonadota bacterium
AACTGAAATCCAGTACCTGATCGGCACAGGACATAACCTAAAAATTGACAATGTTCTGATTTCTTGCCCTTTATGTCGTTTTTTTCTGCACTGTTACCGTGTTTAGGCATTTGTCCTACAACTCGCATTTTATGGATCTTGTATCACTGACTCAACCGCTCTATAACACCACGCAAGGTAAATTCATGATGATGACATATGAGGATGGTATAAACCGATCCCGTTTTGCTGGTGGGTCAGTCGAGCTTATTCTTGCCCCTCTGGCATTAGGATATGTCTTATTTCCAGATCCGATATTTCTTCTAGTGGTACAAACACTTTTTATAGGTACGGGACTAATCTTTGCGGGTTTAATTGCAAAACACGTAGCCCCAGACAATGGGTTTGTTTTGTTGGCCAGTCTTTTGCTCTACTCCTGTCACACCCCTCTGCATTTCGTCAACATTTTTGATTTTCACGCATACGGCCTACTCATCCCAGGGGCGTTTATGCTTATTTACTTTTTGTTAAAGGAACGCTGGATTTTGTATGGATTTTCTCTCGTTTACCTTTGCTGTGTTCGTAACGATTTGGCGCTCTATTCACTACCATTATGCTTATTTCTTTTGCTTAAAAAAAAGTGGTCTCAAGCGATCATTTCATTTGTGTTTTGCGTCGGGTTTTACATTGCGATGACGGATTATTTTAGCCCTCTGTTTGGGGAAGTTCCACAACATTATGAAAAATATGTTCATCACAGATTTTTAGGTCAGACGACGAGTGGGATTTTGATCACAATTGTTTCCCACCCCATCGATACTTTTTTAATGTTATTCTCAAGTCCCGAAAAACTTCAAAATATGCTTCGCCTGTTTTGGGTAACGGGATTTATCCCTTTAATCGTTGGATTTGAAATCCTGTTTTTAGCAAGTCCTTTTTTCCTGCTTTATTTTCTTCCTCCATCGACGATTTTTACGGAGCCGTATCATCAATACAATGCCTCGATGGTTCCGTTTATCTTGTCAGCCGCTATTTTGGGAATGGCACGCCTGGGGCGACTTTGTTCGGAGAATGGTGTCGTTTCAATGAACGTCCTAGCGTGGTTACGACATAAATTTTTTATTCCGATTTTTGTAATAAGTGCCTGTATTTTAGGATATTCTAAGTTTAATCTTCGCGTTGATAACGCGTATCGACACTTCCGAAAAGATATCCTACGGAAATATCAGAATCATTATGAGCACTATAAAGATGTTGATGAAATGATTTCGTATATCAAACAGAAAGTTCCCAACGAAGCAAAATTAGGAGCTATTTCCTATCTCGGACCTCATTTAGCAAATAGAGAGTACATTTTTTTAATTCCAAGGCAAATGGATGGGCTTGACTATTTGCTGGTTCACATATTTCCGCTTGGTAATAAAATAGCGCCTCAGGACGAAATAGTTCAACAAACTTTAATAACCCTAAAGCAAAGAAGCTATGTTGTTGAAAAATATCTGCCAGGAATTATTCTTTTAAAGAAAGTCGCTGTTGTTTCTGATTCGATGAGGAAGAATAACCTTGATTTTGTCGAACACGTCAAGTCTGATTTAAAGCAATTCTTAGATAAAGAATCCAAATGAGCGTAGTTGTTTACCTGACCTAATCAATAAATCTCTTGTCAGCCTCGCGACCCATGTAAGGGCCCTGTTTTACCTCAATAATTTTAGTCTCCTTGACAAAGCGAAGACCGTGGCCGCCTGCCACTAAAAATATTGAATCCCCACCTTCGAGTTGCACGGTGGTGAATTTTTCTTCCTCTTGATCGAAAAGATCTATGTCAACAAGCCCCGTAGCTATATGTAAAACCTCTTGAGCATCGATGATGCGACGTTCACAGGGAATATGTATGTGGGGCTTGCAAGAATCGCCAGGATTATAGATATTTATTCCAAACTGTAAGGGATATTCGTTCGGAGTAATAAAATTCATCCCTTTTAGCTTCTCTTTACCTCTGGCTACGATGGCGTATAATACATCACGGTGTGTATAGCGTTCCAACCTAATATCTCCTTTATAAAGACGCATTAGTCCACTAGAAGGCCAACGGTGACAAGTTAGTTAAAATTGGATATTTAATCAACAAATTTGTGAGATTTTGGTGAAGATCATGTTCATTGTTCAAAGATGTGGAAAGGAAGTAATCGACGGGGCGGAATACTTTTGCATTGTCCTTGCAGAAAAGCTTTCAAAGCATTTAGATGTTGGCATTTGTTTTGGTATTTCAAGCGATTAAAGGTGCGGCACCAGTATTTTGGTGTTGAGTTTTTGAACTTGGTATCTGATCGAAGTACTCGCTCAACGTTAGACTACAAAACTCCATTTGACTTCGAGGGGACAATCGTGGCAAAAGCCGCTTAATTCATCGTCCAAAATTCGGATGGAACATCAAGCTTAACAGGCTTTGCGATGTTCCCTCCTAAGCTGAATAAACTGAACCACCGCCGGCATCACCGAGATGATAATGATAATCGCGATGATGATATGAAAGTTCCGCTTTACCGATGGAATATTGCCCAAGTAAAAGCCGGCATAAAGAAAGCTCGCCACCCATGAGATACCGCCAAGCGCATTGTAGGCTGTAAAACGTTTGTAGGTCATTTTCCCAATCCCTGCGACAAAAGGAGCGAAGGTTCGGAGGATTGGAAGAAAGCGTGTAATGATAATCGTTTTGCCACCGTGCCGCGCATAAAACTTTTGTGTTCTCAGTAAATAGGTTTTGTTGAAAAGCCAAGACTTTTCGCTATGAAAAACCCTCGGTCCAACCCAGTAGCCGATACTGTAGTTTGCAGTATTACCCAGAATGGCCGCAGTGATTAGAAGAGCAAACAAAAAGTGTACGCTAAGCGGTGATCCGTCAAGCGCAGCTAATGCTCCACAAGCAAATAGAAGAGAATCTCCGGGAAGAAACGGCGTGACAACGAACCCAGTCTCGCTAAAGATAATCATAAAAAGCATGACGTAGACCCAAGGGCCGAGAAAAACCACCATTTGGTTAAGATAGAGGTCGACATGAAGAAAAACATCAACAACACCAAGGAGTAAGTCCATAACTTCAGCCCTTTTTCAAGTGTTTGCGAACCACTACACTCATGTCTAAAATCTGCTCCGCTCGTTTAAAGAAGATTCATCTCAATAAAAAGATCTAAAGCAAAAAAATGAGACATCTGAGACTACCCTTAAGACACCTTTATCACCTAACCCCAGTTTCATCGTACTGAATCAACAAAATGACCCGGAACTGCTGAAGTCGTGAAATTTCTTGTGAGATCCCAAAACCAGTCCCATACCTAGCATTTAATGAAACATGCGTCAATTATTGGTAATGAAACGCAATTTTGCTGTTTCTGTAGGTCTTTAAAGACATTCCATCCAGGTCTTTGGGAGATACAACGGGGTCTGCTATCGGCCAGCTAATGCCTAGATCGGGATCATTCCAAAGGATCGTTCCCTCTGCCTCAGGATGATAAAAATCAGTACATTTATACGCGAATTCTGTTCCCTCAGATAACACAAGGAAACCATGTGCAAATCCTTGGGGGATATAAAGTTGGATATACTCTTCACCTGTGAGTTCAAACCCCTTCCATTGGCCAAAGGTCGGCGAGCCGACTCTAATGTCAACTACAACATCAAAGACTTTTCCTTTGATCACACGCACCAATTTGCCCTGAGAAAATGGATTCTGAAAATGCAGC
>CAILAO010000252.1 GCA_903832105.1 uncultured Pseudomonadota bacterium
GGTTGTGACGAAGATTCAAGGAAACTCGGTTTCAAACGCGTCTCCAAGTAGCGGTGATATTTTAAAATGGAACGGTTCATCTTGGATTCCTGGAACCGTGGGGGGCGTTGGGACGGTCACAAGCGTGGCGTCAGGGGCGGGTCTTACCGGTGGCCCTATCACCGGATCGGGAACGATCTCAATAGCAAATCTTGGCATCGATACGGCGCAGCTTAAAGATGGCAGTGTTGCTGCGGACAAAATCGCAACCAGCGCTGTGACGTTTTCAAAGATTGATGGCACGGGATGCATAGATGGGAACGTGCTCCAAAGATCAGGCGTCAATTGGACATGCGCCGCCGTAGCAGCAAATTCGCATACGCACGGAGCGACCGACATTACGCAGGATGCAACCCATAGATTTGTGAACGACACGAATATAACAAATTGGGGCAGTGCACACACTTTGACCTCTGGAGCCACCAACTTAAGCACGGGCGACACTCTTGTAAAACGTGACGGCTCTGGCAACTTTACCGCAGGGACGATCACAGCGACGCTAAACGGCACGGCGACTGCTGCGGGGACAGCCACGACGGCAGCCACGGCGGAAAACGTGACGGGCGTAGTGGCGGTGGCCAACGGCGGTACGGGGCAGTCTTCATTAACAAGCGGAGCGCTGCTTCTTGGAAACGGATCTTCCGGCATTTCGAGCGCTGTGGGGACGGCGGGGCAAATACCGATTAGTAGCGGAACTGCGGTTACAATGACCAGTCTATCGGGCGAAGCCAGCCTTGCTGCAAACGGTGCACTCACGCTCGCTACCGGCATTAGCGCCGCAAAAATTGGCAGTGGAAATGTGGATAATGCGAAGTTTGGTTATCTAAGCGATGTGACGGGATCCATCCAAAGCCAGCTTAACTTGAAGCAAGACGTCATCACGACGCTTGCCGTAAATAAGGGGGGCACCGGTCAAGCGGAGCTTACCAGTGGAGCGATTCTTTTAGGTAATGGAACATCTGGCGTTTCTTCGACCGGCCCAGGAACTGCGGGCCAAATTCCTGTGAGTACCGGCACGGTAGTTGCGATGACGAGTATGTCTGGTGATGCGACAATTGCCTCATCAGGCGCTCTCACGATTGCAAATAACGCGGTGACCTCGGCCAAGATCAACGCTGACTCAATTTCAAATTCACACGTTAATACCAGCGCGGCGATTGATGTGACGAAGCTTTCAGGCGCAGGCGCTGGCAACAAGGGCAAAGTTCTTGCAGTTGACGACACTGGCAACATCTCTTGGCAGAGATCAAAAGACCGCTCGTGTGACTCCGGCAACGTAAATGATGTGATGGTCGCTGTCGGATCTTGGTGCGTGGATAAATATGAAGCGAGCATTTGGTCTGCTGCGGACGGTACTGGAACGCAGTATTTTTCAGATGGCTTAAGCGGCGATACTAATTATCCCGATGCTGGCAATCTTCCGGCGAGTTTTAACCGAGATGGTTCAGGCAGCGGCGCGGTCTATGCCGTATCAAAACCAGACGTCATTCCAGCGAGGGGATTGACTTGGTATCAAGCCTCTGTTGCCTGTGCGATGAGTGGAAAACAGCTTATCCCGGATCGCGTCTGGCAGCTTGCCGCGACGGGCACGTCAGATCCCGGCGCAAGCTCGGGAACAGGCGGTACGAGTGGAGGACTATCAACTGATGACGCAGCGGCAAAGTGTAATACTAATACAAATGGGGGGAGTGGCAACTGGACCAGGGCTGCAAACGGAGCGCGTCCAACAAACAGGGCTGGTGCGACTTCAGGCGGTGCGAGTGCTTGCATCAGCCGTTTTGGGGTTCAAGACATGGTGGGGAACCTCTGGGAATGGACAGACATGAACGGACAGCAAACAGGTATTCAGACTGGATTTACCCAAGGAATGGCTCAATATCCAACGATGTTAGGCAAGGATGATATCACCTACAACATCAATGGTTCATCGGTGGTTTATAACGGATCTACATACGTTTGGGCTAATGGCACCCCCGCGGCTGCCCGTCGTGGCGGCAGTTGGGGGGATTCTACCGGTGCGGGTGTGTTCGCGCTCGATCTGGGCTATTCGGGCTCCAATTCGCGTTGGGCTCTCGGCTTCCGCTGCGCCCGGCCTCGATAACTCCATATTTTTATAGAGCGCCACGGGCCGTATGAATCACATATGCCGGAAATTCAGGGACCTTTTCCATCAACTCCGCTACAACTTCATATGAATATGTTGGATCGAGAGTGACTTCTTGCTCGGAGGGCGTCCAAGATTTTGTTGACGCGGGTATTTGCGAAGAGCGGAATAGAAGTTGGTTGCTGGTGTTATATATGCTGACAGCCCAAGTATAGTCTTCATTAGAGCCAAAGGGAGTGCCATCGATAGAAAACGTACGACTTTCTTTTTTATACGTTGCAGTCAGTTGATCAATGGTGATGTTGGGAAATAGGTATGGAAACTCTGCATACCAGGGATTTTCTACCGAATCAAACGCAAGTTGGAAGAATAAGACCTGATCTGCAATAGGTAACCCCTTCGTGGGCAAGGTGACTCTTCGTCCGTAGATTCCGTCCCCCCCAATCGAGTCTTCACCCGAGCCGTCGTCCACAAGTCTTTTATCGAACGCGATGGTTGTCGGGTTTCCTGACGAATCAGATGTTTCGACTGTAGCCCCGGTCAACATGCTGACCGGGCCACGGACCTGGACATAGAGTGGAGAGACGCCCTCTCGAACTTTGGTCAAAAAGCGAAGAGTTGTTTTACTGGAGCCATCTGTTTGCTCAGCGATATCTAGCTGAACAACGATGTATTCAAGTAACTCACTAAAGGTAACTTTAAACGTGTCACTCATGACTTCAGCCGCTCTACGTCCCGCAAGATCAACAAACGATGCTTGACTCGCGTCAGGTAATTCATCACCCCCACTGGAAGGCAATTCAGGTGGTTGCTTCTCGACCCCGACGGTGTCTTGAAGCGATACGATTGGTCCTTTATAAACAAGAACCGGGAGCCGTGTACGAGTCAGTTTGAAGTATTGCCCAACAGTGTTGCTTTGAGATCCTGGATAAGAGGTCACAGAAGATGCTATGGAATCCGACGAAATCAAATCGATCGTTTGCACGCGGCTCGTTGTCACGTGCTTTAATGTAAAGAGTCCCGCGCTATCAACCTCAGCGACGCGGGCAATTCCTGTGCCCTGTTCAAGCATCATGACGAGCCATCCCTTTAGTTCGCCTAGCCCGCCAGACCGGCTCATGACTGCACCGCTAATATCTGATGAGGCGCCGACAATCTGATTGCCCAACTCATCGTTGGAACTGCCGGACTTTGCACATGAAGTCAGGCAACAGGCCAGTATAAAAAAAACACTAAGAACAACCGGTTTTCTAGATTTTTTTTCGCCCAAAGCAATGCCCCCCAATCTAAATAAAGAGTAGCGCAAAAAGCATGTTTGGTGCAAATATATTTACAAATGACGTGAGGCCAATAAGATGACCATTGTTTATGAAAAAGTACTTTCAGCCCCCCCAGATGAATTATTCGAGCTGTATGCTTCTGCCGGATGGTGGAGTCGCGGCGAACCATACGAGAAAGCCGTTCTCGATATCGTTATGGGAAGTTTTTGTTTTTTTGTCGCTAAAGATACTGCGACAGGAAAAATTGTCGGCATGGGTCGGGTTATTTCGGATGGTTGCAGTGACGGATATATTCAGGATGTGACTGTTCTTCCCAGTTACCGTGGACAAGGGATTGGAAGGGAAATCATGCGCCACTTGGTTCTCTTTTGCCAGGAAAAAGGCCTAGAATGGATTGGTCTGGTGGCAGAACCTGGCACGACACCTTTCTATAAAAGTTTAGACTTTGAAGTCCTGCAAGACTATCAGCCCATGTTACTCAAGAAGAAGTCATAACCTTTCATTTGTGATATGAGCATCTAAAAGACTGGGTGCCGTCGGTACTGCCTTTTTCAACCATTTTAATTGAAAAAATCCCTGCATGCTCGTCATGCCAGTTACAGTCACCTCTTACCCAATCGGCGCCCGTCGGTTCAATAATGCATGTTCCAAGTCCTTGCGCTGAATTCCATGAATCTTGCCACCAGGAATGTGTCGCGCTGGTGGGACGGAGTTCTGTAAGCGCAACGACGGATCCATTTTCTGTAATATCGCTACACTCTTTCCTATCAGTTGAATAGTGAGGGGAAGGCATATTACCTGGTTCGACACGCTTATCAACAAACTCATCCTCGTTTCCAGCAAGATCCCACATAATTTCGCCATTGATAAGTTCATGCGTCCTTTTTTGCGACCAATCTACGTGTGTAGGATCATTGCAGGAATCATTGAGTGTACCAAAGCAAGGATTGTCGTCTTTTTCTGCATTCAGATGCGCGGCAGGATTTTTGTCGCTATGACCTCGATTGATTGCGCCTTTCCCCACCTCTTGTCCGCTCCAGTTATGTGGATTTTGTGCGATATTAACAGCAATCGTCATCCATTCTTCGTTACTGATAAGCGCATAACCTTGACCAATGCCATTACAGAGTTCGCGGGCTTTATCGAGGTTAACATCGGCTCCATAAACCCTCTTTCCATCCGGTAAGGGTAGAATAAGGGTTTTCCCATCTTCTTCCTTCATTTTTGCCTCATACTTCATGACACAAAAATCACTTGTTTTATAAAATACATCGCCAAAAACCAAGATGTAACCTTGAGGACAACTACTGCTCAGCGCGGTTTGGGGTGAACCTTCGACTTTAACTGAACCTTCAATCACAAACAGTTGATCCAAAAGTTCAGAAGGAATATCAAAAAGCACATGCCAAATACTGTCAGGGCTCGCCTGAGTGAGATCAGTAACTTTGAAACGTCTCTGATCAGCGCTGACAATAGTGATGGTCCATTCTTCAAGCCGACCTTCAAATTTAGTGTTGTCATTACTCAAATAGGCGCATCCATATTGTTTTTTTAATTCATTGACCGGCCCACAAGTGAGCCATGATCCTGTGATCATTGTTGGACGGTCTGCTGGAGGAGGAACCTCCGGATCTTTGTCAGTATCGGTATCAGTTTTTTGGGACGATCCGTTGTTAGTTGTGCTTTTGTTGTCATCATTATTTTTCGTGAGACTAAATTTTCCACTGCATGAAAAGTTTAGCGCGATCAGATAAAGAATCACGGAAAACAGAACTAGACTCCTAGAGATACTCATTTTTTCCTCCCCAATACATTCGACCTGTTGCTATATGTTATCGGCAGATTTCGGGGGGAACTTTAGAGATCTTTTGGGAAGATTTTTACACGTTGATATCATTGGGATATTTAATGTCTTTATGAAACATAAAATGTACTAGTCGTGTACTCAATTGGCGTAAAAGCCTTCTATCGCTTAGATTTAATCTTCGTCATTGTCTTATGGCTTAATCGTGATCTCTTTTCTGAAGACTTTAGCTTTGACTAGGCTTAGAAGGCATTGAAACTATATCAATGATGCACTCTTTACCTTCATCGATCAAAGCGAAATCAGCAAGCTTCAGAATTTTGCAGGCATCTAAAGGGGCAGCACATTCAAGCGCTGAGCCACGCGCTAATGCGATAGCGACGATTATCAGATCGTGAAGTTTTTCCTGGAGCTTCTGCGATATTCAAAAC
>CAILAO010000253.1 GCA_903832105.1 uncultured Pseudomonadota bacterium
ATGAACCGTTCCATTTTAAAATATCACCGCTACTTGGAGACGCGTTTGAAACCGAGTTTCCTTGAATCTTCGTCACAACCGTACTTCCCACTGCTCCCGTCACATCCCCTGCGAGGCTTGGAAGATGAGAAGAATCGATTGTAGTTGCGGAGGTAGACGTGTTGATTGTCTGAATGACATTTGTTCCAGCAGCATCGCTCACGAGCATGGTTAATTTCCCATCGGAATCGTAACCCACGGTAGAATTGTCCACTGGGACCTTGAGCGCAAATGGAACGGCCGAAAATACTTGCCTTGGATAGACTTGATCATGGAGCGTATCTTTGACCTGAATATACGTCGGTAAAGAATCGGAAAACACCGTGTGAAAATTTGCAGGCGTAAGCTGAATCCCTAGCGTAAAAACACCTTCTTTAAGCGAGACACCGGTAAATTCCGGCACCGTCACAGGAACCTCATCAGTCCCGGCCTCGCTTCGGAAAAACTTGACTTCGATATTGATCGGTCCCTCAATCGGAGCGCCCGCCACCGTCGTTAAGCGCCCGCTATAATAAAGCTAGTACCCGTGCATGGTGACATTAGGGATGTTAGTATAACCAGTTTGAGAACATTCCTTTGAAAGTAGGCCTTCTCCTTGGAAAGCTCCGATGTTTCTGGTGTAGTAACAGTGTTCGCCTGATTCGCAAAGACCATCGTCATTGCCGACGCCGTCATCAAGAATTTCTAGCGCATTCTTGAAAAATTTGCTTGTTGGGCTTGATTGATAGATAAAATATTCCGTATCAGCAAGAGGTAAAGGGCATGCTGCTCCATTTGTCATATCGGATAGCACCCCCTTTAGCGGGGAATTAGAAGGAAGTCGCCAGTCCCACTGTGAGCAGCTTCCAGAGGAGCAGGTTCCGCGACTTCCGCTATTAATTTGTACAGCATAGTCTTTTCCCCATGCGGAGAAGAGGTTTGAAGTATTCAAGAATGAAAAACCGACATCAAGCGTACTCTTAGGCGTCGAAGTGCCGACTTTTTCTGCAAATGGGTATGGTATTGAGGAAAAATTGTAGCCAGTTGTTGTGGTAAAGCCCCCAGATCCGACACAGCTCGAATCCAAATTAGAAGAAATTTGTATGCAATCAGCGATGCCTGTAATATCGAATAGCCCGATGCCGCTGTAGTTGAGTCCGGTATTAACATTACTTTGATAGCCAGCGTTTTGTCCAAGAGCAATATTGTATGAAATGTTGCCGGAACCGCCGCTCACAGCAATCCCATGGCCCGCGTTATTTAATGAGGCAGTGCTAAGAAAAAGATTGTTGCTGGAGTTGGAAATATTAATCCCATAATTCGTAGAAGCGTTAGACGTAAAAGTACTTGCAGAAAAAACGTTATTGTTCGAGGACGACAGGGTAAGGCCTGAAGATAAGTTATTTGCGGATAGTACATTTGAAAAAATATTTTTGTTTGAATAAAGAACATAAATGCCATCACCTGAAGAACTTTCGTTGCTGGCGGATGTGAAGCTTTGTATTAAATTTGCGTAAGAATTGTAGATATGAATTCCGTTTCCGGCGTTATTAGCAGAGCGAACGCGCCTAAGAATGTTGTAATCATCCGTTGAATTGCCTTCAATTCTAATGCCGCTGTCCGTGTTTAAAATAAACGCTGAGTCTGTTACTTTAGAAAATTTGGTCCAACCTAGAACAATACCTTTCCCCCATTTTCTAATCAACGTGTTGTCAATACGAACCCATCTGGAGTCATCCAATGTAATGCCCCTATTTCCGGCTGAGGGTGATGTTTCCAGGTTGTCTATAGTTGTTTCAATCCATAAAAAGTTCTTATCAGATCGAATGGCGCAGGCGGCTCCGGTTTCGTATGCAGTGCAATTTGTCGAGGTGCTTGAATTGCCGTTAAGTTTCGCTGAAACGCCAACTCCCACGATGCCAACTTTGTTTGCTGAAAGGTAGAACCCCTTTGTTGTTACATTAGAATTAAAAGTATATATAGTCCCTGAAGAAGATAGCTCGACTTCACTCGTTGAACTGTCCGGCAGAGTGGCAATAGAGTTGGACCACCACTCATTCTCGATGCTTTCGGCAAACAAACTTCCGTTTTCGGTGACACTTACGTAGTTGTCAAGCCAGCTAGAGGTACCCAGTAAGTTAGAAAGATGTTTTCCCGAACCTAAACCGATAGAATAAAAAGTGGCGGCGCCAGATTCGGCGTTACAAAACCAACTGAACGCCCCAAGATTGTCGGATAGCGCAAGATTTGCGCACGAAGTTTTTCCTGTGACCACAACCTTTTTCTTTTCACCGCCATGAATACAAGCTGTGTAAGATGTTTCTGTACCATCACATGGCGTGTTTTCATCTGTGCGAACATAATCCATCCAATTAGGTGCCGCTGAATATTTTGATTCAACTGATACCGTTTTGATTTTGCTGATATTTATATTGCTACTAGTTCCGGTATTGTTAGCGGAGTCGGTTTGGCTGGCTGACGCGGTATACTGGACTCCTTCGGCAAGGCCTGAGAGATTTAAGTTGATGGTCCACGAGTTTGAAGAACAGCTCGTTGGCCCTGAAACAGAACCAACGCTTACTGTCACACTTTCATCTCCAGAGGTGCAGGAGCCCGAAAGGTTAAAACTGGCGCTGTTGGATGGTTTTATTGGGTCAGGAGGAGTATAGATGGAAACCGAAGGTGCCGTGCCATCGTAAGTGTACGTATATGGTGAAGACGCAGAATTCCCGTTGTTTGCGGCATCGGTAGCTACATTAGAAGCTATAGAAACCGTATTTGACGAGTTGCTTGAAAGAGTTATTTTAAAGATGTAATTGCGAGCGTCAATACTGGAGAAATTGGAAATTATACCAGAAGTAGTTGAAATATCCGGCTGTGAGAATTCTAAAACATTTTCACTGAATGTGACAGAAAAATTGATCACGTTGCTGTTTGTGTAGGCGCCTGATGAAACATCACTAGAGGCGATGGTTACCGTAGGAGAAGAGGTCTCTATGTGAATAGATTTGTAGGCAGTAGCCGACCAATTTCCGAGGGTGTCTTTTTCTTGGACGTAGAGTGTGTAATCTCCGTCAGACAAATCTGTGGCTGGTGTAAAGTTGGGCGATGTTGTTTCAGTGGCGGCTTCGTCTGATAGGTTGCTATCGTTGAGTCTGTACCTAAAGGTTCCATTTCCGCTTCCGTCTGTGGTCCAGGCCCATGTTGGTGTCTTATTATTGGTTGGGGTTACGCCTGTTATAGCTGGGGCTGTTGGGGCAATGGTGTCTTTCGGAAGAGTGATTTCGCCATAAATGCCTTGTCCTTCGATTATTGCTTTAATTTTTGCTGAACCCTCTGAAATGCTAGTGACGTCCAGTACTTTTTCAAAACGTCCACTGTTGCACGTTCCGAACTGTGGGCTTAAGGCATCAAATAGTATCTTTATGCCATCAGGTGCGCAGCTTCCCTTGACTAAGTAGGCCGATTGGTTTGATTGGTTGATATAGGCATATCCTGTTGTGGGAGGATCGACAGATATGGAATAAGTGACTTCAGTTCCAGTGCTGGTTCCTGTACCGGTCTGAGCTTCTGTTCCGGTATCTATCTGAGTTGCCGTATCGGTTTTTGTTTCTGTGGCGGTTTCGGTAGCTTTATTTTCGTCTTTTTTCGTTACAATTGGCTTATTTGTTTTTATCTCGATTTTATTTGGTACAGCTTCGGTCAAAAGAATGGTTTGAAAGACGCCGAAATAGCTAAATTGAAACTGCACATATCGATTTTCGATGTTAAGAAACTCCCTCGGTAGGAGTCCTGAGAATGTTACCCCATCGATAATGACACGGTAGAGAACGACTAAGCTTCCGTAAGACTGAAGTCTTAATCCAGTCACCTCAGGAATATCTAACGTGATAGTCATAGGAATCAGTGTTTTTGAGACGTCGGTCGCTGAAATAACAATGGCGGTACCTTCGGCTTCCGCTTTCACAGATTCGTTTAAGCCTAAGTCCGATTGAAGCATTTGGCTGGACGAGAGCGAAGCGCCTTCTTCGATGGAAAGAGCGGTATCAAGGGCCAATGAACCCGGAGGGAACGTTACGGAAGCGTTTTTTGCTGAGCTAATCGCGGCATTAACAGTCTGTGCGTAAGGAGTACCGCCTTTTAGCTGAGAAGAATAAACACCAGCAGAAGTCTCTTTAGCTTCCAAAGTGACTGGGGCTGGAGTCTCAGTTGTTGAGTTATCCTTTTTGTTTACAAGAGACTTAACAATCGGCTTCGCATTTGTGCAGGAAAGCAGAATCGCAACACTTAAAATAACAATCAGCAAAAACAATGCATTATGCCGTACCGACGTCAAGCTGATACGATATCTCGCTGATTTCATTGAGAAATCTCCTAAATGGTTTGACCGTTACATCGCGCCCACCATTACAAGATTCGGCATGAATCGCGAAAACTTTAGAGGGGCGCGAAATATCCTATGATTATAGTGAGTTGTATGGGAAGTAAGCGAAGGCTCTCGTTGGATAAGTCCAAGGTTCTTTCTTAAAAAAGGTGACTCTTAAATAGGCACCGCGGCATATGTGGCCACGTCTGCCCCTATTTCAAATTTGGTGGGAGTTCAGCCTCGATTAGTCGCCACGACCAAGCAGCCGTGGGCTAAAAGATCCCCCCGGCAATAGCACTTGTTCAGGTGATCTAAGCAGCTTTTGCCTTGAATGAGACTTTGTCTCATCCAAACTCACGCCG
>CAILAO010000254.1 GCA_903832105.1 uncultured Pseudomonadota bacterium
AACTTCGTCAATAAAACACGCCATTCAATCTGGAAGCGCTGTCAATGTTCCCGTTAAAGAAGATGTTCAGGGAATAGTGACAGCCAGCGTACGCATGGATTCGACCATGACACAGGTGGTTGAGGCCAGTAAAAGCAGCGCTATTTCGGGGACAGCTCTTGCGATTCCTCCAGGATCACTCACTCTTGATACTGAGATTACGATTGAGGAAGGAGTCACCATTGCAAGTACCGTCGTGGCAAACGAACTCAAACTTGACCAAGAGATTGAACCAGCAAGTCCCGCTGTTGTCGTTGAATCAACAACAATGGCGGATGCAGCGACGCCATTTAAACTCGCCATTCCGCTATCGGGAGGCAACGGACTTTTGCTCTCTAATATCGATCGTTCAAAATTGATCATTATCTATATAGTCATTCAATATGGCAATGGTGGCGCTATCGCTATTGGCGTCATTCCAACCAAAGAGCTAACGGTAGAAAACGGGAACCTTGTCAGTTTCGAGACGCGTTATTTTGGTTCTTATCAAGTCGCAACGAGCGAAACCGTGATCGAAGAAAGAATTGAGACAAAATCGGAAACGCAAATTCTGACAAAAGCCAAAGAAAAAGCGCTAGATCCAATCAGTTGGTCCCTAAACTCTCCAGTATCATACGCGGATACAAGAACCGCGGAGTTTAGTTTTTCAGTTTCTGGTTTCGAGGGCAATGTGAGCTGTGCGATTACGGCTGATCAAAACAAGGCGAGTCCTTGGGATTTTTCGACATCGATTGGCGAAGCCGAAAGCTACGCCGTATCAGCTCTAAATGATAGTGAGCACACCCTCTATGCCAAGTTTGAATGTCATGACCAGAACGGCCGTATCGCAGCTTCACCGTGGTCTGATGGAGTGACGATCCCAGCGAAGCCTACAATATCGTCAGCAACAGAAACCAACTCGGACGTATCTGACGCAAGCCCTTCCGAAAGCGAACAGATAATCGTCGAAGTCGGCCCCGGTCTTCTTGTTCCAGGCAACAAAGATAAAGAGCGTCAGTACTTTCAAACAAGACGGGCTATTTCTCTTGAACTTAACTTAGATAATATTCTTGGTGCAGAAGGCTTCTCGATTGAAAACGAGACAACGGGAGCTGTTCTTTTTCAAGATCAAAAGAGTTCGCGAAGCGTTCTCTTGACTTATAATCCTTTCGACTCCAGCACCCGCAATATTTTTACATATGGAGAAAATAATCTTAAGACTTTAGTTAGCCAGTCCAACAGTCTGGTGTCCTCACAAACAAAAATATGGATTAGGGATTTTAACTTCTTCGAGATGGCGTATCAATCATTTGGATCGAAAAGACAAGTCACAACAGCCTTGTCAGGGATGCGTTTTGAAGGATGGTTTAATGTCATGGGACATCAAAAAGTCACCGCAGGAGACGGCACGACTCTCGTGACAGGGATGCAAGCTATGCTAGATCAATAATCGGGCGACAAAAATCAAGCGTTAAGAAAAGGAGAGACAGCATGAAAAAAGGGATTTTAAAGACCAATTCGATGTGGGCCTTTTTGGTGGTGGTGGTCTTTTTATTGTCAACGACCGCCTTCAGCGTTCCCTATGAACTTTATTATAGCGGACGCATGACAACATCGGTCGGCGCGCCCGTCGAAGGACCGCTTAACATAGATGTGAATTTTTTCAGGACCGAGGTTGGTGGTACTGAAATCGCAGTGGATATTTCGACGTTTACCAACGTTACTTTGGATGAAGGGGTTTTTACGATCA
>CAILAO010000255.1 GCA_903832105.1 uncultured Pseudomonadota bacterium
AGCTTTTTCGCTAAAACTTCTACGAGAAATACGGCGAAGTGTAGCTGATAAAGTAAAAGTCTTCCGAAAGAGATCACGTTGAAATCATAAGATTATGACAATGATTAAGTCTAAGTCTTTCATGGATTTCAACCTTAACCCAGTGCCATTAAGTACACTAGTAACGATTTGGGACTCTTTCTAAAGCTTCTTCTCTCTTACGAAGGCCTTACCAGTATAGTCCAATTCAATACGCGCTGCCTTCGTACCTTTTTTTGTAAGATTTTGCAGGATTGTTTGGAGGCGCCGCATCTTCTCTTCAAAAGGTGCTCGACCTATAAAGACTTCCGTGTCTTCCTGAGAGAGAACAATGAGAAACCCGCGGTATTCCTCATATTTAACACTTTGCATCGCAAGCTCGCTCTTTTGCCCGAGCAAATAAAGATCAATCGCTTCTTTAATAGCGGTACGTTCACTCTCGTTCATGACTAAGGATTGATCTCGGCGGTACTCAAAATTTTTATAACGATTTGGGAAAATACCCAATATTTGCGGAAGAGGACTTTGATTGGAGGCTACACCATAGACCACACCATCTTCGGAGACAAACCGGCGAACACCGGCAACTTCCACTGAAAGAACTGGCCTTCGACGTTCAAAAGAGACTACAACGGCATTATATGCTGTCTTTAACACATGTACGCGCGCAAACGCGGTCTCAGCCTGAATGATCTCAGCAACTTTTTCCAAACTTTCATGATTGCCAGTACCGAGATTTTTACGAACGAGTCCTATAATCTTATTGTATACATCTTCAGGGAGACTCTCATCCTGATTATCGAGAGTTTTGAGTGTCACACGCCAGTCGACTTTCGTTGGGTTGTTAAGCTTATCGCCAGCAAAAATATTCTTTTTAAATGATTTATATGCAAATATACCTGTAACTGAAAGTCCAAGAACGGCAAATCCAAACACAAGCATTCTAAAAAAAGCTCGCATACGGAAATATGATTTCTTTGGTCTTTGGTCTTCGAGAATTGCCTTTTTACTCTTCTTTCCCATTGCCTCGTCCTTCTAAACGGTCTTTTAATGCCTGTCCCAACGTTCTAGCGATCTTCCAAACGTCGCCAGCCCCAAGCGTTAAGACTATCGTCTGCCCAGCTTCACATTCCTGGAAGGTCTGGCCCTCCTGCTTCGATATGTGGGCAAGTAAAAACTGCACCACATGATCTTTCGTCTTAAAACCACGTGAAACGACGTGTGATGATTCTTCTAAGTCCCTTGCAAGAGTTTCAACTTCAAAGTCTCTTGTCGAGACCTCCCCCGCGCTATACACAGGAAGGACTAAGACTTCATCAGCTCCTTTAAAAGCCACCATTAATTCATTATACATCGTTTCAAGACGCGTGAATCTATGGGGTTGAAAGACGACAATAAGTTTTGACTTAGGCCAGGACTCTTTAACAGCCTGCACCGAGGATGCGAGCTTCCCCGGATTGTGCGCGTAATCATCGATAATACGCACAGTTTTGGATTCATATATTACTGAAAAACGCCGATCTACCCCTGCAAAATGCGTAAGACTTTCAGCAACTTTTTTAACATCAAGACCTAATGCCCTCGCCACTGCGAACGCGCAAAGGGCGTTCGCGACATTATACCGTCCAATAAGGTTAAGAGAACACCGAACCTGGTCACGTTCAATAATAGCTGTAAATGAAGTCTTCCCATCTTGACAAACATAATCCGTCGCCCTCACCTCAGAACCCAAAACAAAGCCATACGTCAGTCGCTGTCGAGAATACCCGGCTCCGATCTTTCTACTTAATGGGTGGTCCCAACCGACAATGGCAGTACCTTCTTCATGAATATTCTCAAGATATTTTAAAAATGCACTCTCCAACCCATCTTGATCGCGAAAGAATTCCATGTGATCTCGGCCGACATTTGTAAGCGCGCCAATCCAAGGATGATATTTAAGAAATGATCCATCGGACTCATCGGCCTCAACAACAATGCAGTCCCCTTTTCCGCACCTAGAGGAAGCGTTCCAGTCCCTGACAACACCTCCTATAATTGCAGAAGGATCGCACCCAGCAGATTTCAATGCGTGGGCAACCAGCGCAGCCGTCGTGGTTTTTCCGTGCGTCCCCGCGATCGTAATGGCCTTCTTTCCCTTCATAAAAAAAGCCAAGAGATCCGATCGGTGGACAATTTGGCAGCCTGACTTTGTAGCCCATTTTACTTCGGGATTATCTTTAGAGATGGCGGACGAAACAACCACGGTCTTTACATCCACATCCAACTCATTTTGATGAGTCGATGTGCATTTAATACCACGCATCATCAATCGTTCAAGAGTTTCCGACTGAGAAATATCGCTTCCTCGGACACTCAGACCCATATCTTGTGCATATTCAGCCAATGCGGACATGCCACATCCACCAATACCGACAAAATGCACTGGATCTTTAAGTTGCTGTAGCACCGTGAAAAAAGCTCCCCTTTATAATAAAGCTTATCCAGAACGACTTTCCGATGATAGCTCATATCCTAACCGAGCCAAAATTGCAGCCGTAATCAGAAATATCGTTAGAGAACTGGCACCGCTACTCACAAAGGGCAACGGGATTCCTTTTGTGGGAAGAAGACCCATAGCCACACCCATATTGATGGTCGCTTGGGCTGTGATCAGGACTGTTAAACCGAAAGCCAAAAATTTTTTGTATCGTTGTGTATGAAGCAGCGCAATCTTAAAACCTAAATAAGCGATACAGATAAACAGAAATATCACAAGAAGAACCCCGATGAGACCCAACTCTTCGCCAATCACTGACAAAATGAAATCCGTGTGCGCTTCAGGCAGAAAAAATCGTTTTTGCTGAGACTCGCCAAGACCGACTCCAAGAAGGTTTCCGTTTTGAAAACCCAAATAGCTTTGTATGATCTGAAACCCACCTCGCTTAATCTCCGACCAAGGATCGAGAAAACTCAAAATCCTATTTAATCGATAAGGGGCCCACAGGACAAGGCCCGCAAAAGCAGCAAGGGCCCCGCTCATCGTAACCATTAAAAAACGTCTTGTAACACCAGCCGTAAAGAGCATAAACATCGTCACGAGGAAAAGAAGGACGATGGAACCAAAGTCAGGTTGCAAGAGAAGAAGACCTGCAAAGACTCCAAAAACCAAGATATTGGGTAGAATCCCAGAGACAAATTTATCTATGTAACACGTTGTGCGGCTTAGATTGGCCGCTAAAAACAGAACCAGCGATATCTTTGCGAGCTCGGCTGGCTGAAAATTAAGAGGGCCAATACGGATCCATCGGGAAGCTCCCGCCACCTTGATGTAAAATCCTGGTAATAAAATAAGAGCTAAAAGACAGATCGAAATAATCAGAAGAGGGACGGTGCTTTTTTTAATCCAATGAAACGGAATATATTTAAAGATGAAAATAAGGGCAAAACCAAATGCGGCAACCAAAGCCTGCTTTCTTAGAAAAATGAAAGCGTCTTTAAACTGTTCGGCTCCCTTGATTGAAGATGCTGCATAGATTCCAAGAAGCCCAAGACCGGTCAAAAAAGCAACCGCCATGATCAACGTAGTGCCATAAGAAAAACCTAGACACTTCTGTTCTTGACTGTTCGTGCTTTCTATTTGTTCCATGTCATCCCTTTAAATGTCGTCTGTTTCATCGAAAAGCGGCTGAAGGACACGAGAAAAAAATTGACCACGATCCTCAAAATTTCGAAATTCATCAAAGCTTGCACACCCTGGGGAAAAAAGAAGCGGTACTTTCTTGCGTGCCAACATATCGGGAACCGCAGCCAGAGCCTCAGCAAGTGTTCTAAAGGTATATTGCATGGGGGCACATTCAGGCTTAAATGCAGATCGCAAATCAGAAGCGATTTTATTCCCAGACGCCCCAAATATAATCACCGCGGCAACGTTACTAAAAAACTTAGTCAGTGGTTCAAACGATTCGCCTTTTCCCTCACCACCAAGCATAAGCAGGACAGGCTTTTCCTGAGAAGCTACGGCAACCATTGTCGATTCCACATTGGTGGACTTGCTGTCATTGATAACGGGCTCTCCATTAATATGACCAACGAGTTCACAGCGATGAGGCAGTCCTCTGAAATCGGAAAGATAGCCGATCAGATTCGAAAGATTTTCTTTCGTTAGTGCGCTCACCGCAAGCGAGGAAAAAACCGCATTATAAATATTATGCTTCTGCCCCAAATGAAACTTAGAGAGATTCGCTATTTCCTGCTCGTTTTCATTAAAGACACGTTTCTGACCCATTTTTATCCTGAAAAACTGCGTCTGTGAGTCTTTGAGAGAGTTTTTTAGAGGTGTTTTATCGAGAGACTCAAAGCCCGTACAACCCCCAACAGGCCCCCCATCCTCTGTCTGAATGATATACCTTTGCCCCTTAATTTCCGGGCAGTCCAATCTTTTTGCTGTCTCATAAATACTGCTTGGCAGAATGGCCGTCCCCGACTGTCTGATTTGATTAAAAATATTCCACTTGGCATGAAAATAGTTTTCAAGTGTTTTATGCCGTCCCTGATGATCATAAGAAAAGCTTGTAATGCCAGCAACCTCAGGCTGCACAAAACGGGACAGTTCAAGTTGATAGGACGAAAGTTCAAGGACCAAATATTCTCTGCTTCTTCCTTCTGCAATCATTGCTGTCAAAGGATCACCGAGGTTCCCTCCGGCGGTCACCCGATATCCAGCGCGAGAGAGAATATGCTCCGTCATGACGCAGATCGTAGATTTGCCGTTCGTCCCCGTTATCGCAATAAGTTTTCCGCCTTTTTCATTGAAATGCTTTAGACCAAGGTCTATTTCGGTCATTATTTTTAGGCCGCGCTGCTCACCAGAAAGAACGAGTGGGTTTGAGGGGGGAACGCCTGGGCTTAAAACGAGCGTATGAACACCCGTCAGGACTTTTTGAGACTCAGTGCCATCCTGGAGATCAACTCCAAGATCAAGAAACGGCCTACGACGATCGTCACCAAGTTTCTTGGCATCAGTGACTCGAACGGACTCACCCCGAGATCTTAGGAGTTTTGCTGCCCCCAAGCCCGAGATACCACCTCCTATTATGAGCCATGTCATAGCTTACATGCATCTCCTGTTTTAGCGGAGTTTGAGGCTGATCAGCCCTATCAGCGCCAAAATGACCGAGACAATCCAAAACCTCACAATAACACGTGGCTCAGGCCATCCCTTGAGCTCGAAATGATGGTGAATCGGTGCCATCTTAAAGATGCGTTGGCCCGTCAGTTTAAACGAGGCAACCTGTGTGATGACAGAAACAGCCTCAATCACAAAAATACCGCCAATGATCGCAAGAAGAATTTCATGTTTTGTGAAAACAGCAATGGTTCCTAAGGCTCCACCCAGAGGAAGAGAACCCACGTCTCCCATAAATACTTGTGCAGGATAGGTGTTGTACCAGAGAAATCCCATGCCGGCGCCTACCAGACATCCGGCAAAAATCGAGAGTTCGCCCGTCCCTCTGACATAGGGATAGTTAAGGTAACCGGAGAATTCAATATGCCCCGTCACATATGAGAGTACCAACAGACACCCAGCCGTTGTCATGACAGGCCCAATCGCGAGACCATCAAGTCCATCAGTAAGATTGACGGCATTGGCAGCGCCGACAATGACAAAAACGTGCAAAAAAATGATTCCCCACCCTAGAGGAATGACAGCATCTTTTAAAAAAGGAACCAGCACATCGCCCGAATCATTGGTAAGAATATAGTGAGTTGTGCATATAGCCACAGCGACAAAAAACTCTAAAAAAAGCTTTAGCTTTCCAGGAAGTCCCTTGGAATTTTTTTTTGACACTTTAAGATAATCATCACAGAAGCCAATAAGCCCGAATCCAAAAGTGATCGCAAACGCGTACCAAAGATAAAGATTTGTCCAATCCATCCAGCAAAGCGCTGAGAGAAGAACAGCAAAAAGGATCAGGCCGCCACCCATCGTGGGGGTTCCCGCCTTCGAAAAGTGAGATTTCGGACCGCAGTCTCTAACCTGCTGACCAATCTGATGATCCTTGAGTTTTCGGATAAACCAAGGCGACAAAAGAAAACTTATAAAGAGGGCGGTCAAAAGCCCTACGATAGCGCGAAATGTAATATAACGCGTTACGTTAAGGACGCTGAAGGTTTTACTAAAATAATATAAAAGATGAAAAAGCACAGTTCAAAACCCCCAAAAAAGTCACCGCGGATCGACGACTTGTCCCAAAAACAGAATACTATTGGTCGATTTATCGCGCACGAAGAACATAAAAGGATGGTCAATGACCACATCTATGGATGACGGTGCCGCCGTCTTATAATTGGCAACCGCTGCTGTAGCAGCCGCTGCCTCAGTTCCTTTTTCGTGAAGATCGAAAAATACTTGGTGGAGGACCTTTGCTAGATAAAGATTTTTCTTTCCTTCCTGTTCCATACTGGAAAAATCCGCGGCATCTGTAAAAGCAGATTTCATCCCCATAGAGCTTAACGATTTTGCGAGATCAAAAGATGATGAAAATTTAAATTTTGGCAGTGTGAGATTAATCGATTTTGCTCCAAGACCCGCGATTACTTTTTCCAACTTATCCTGATCAAGTGTTTTTTGGAGAGCTTGGAGCCCATCATTTTGGGCGGGCAACAGAACGACAAAAGAAAGCCTTGTAGCCACTGGCTTGCTATTCGCCCGATAAGAAAGTTCCACGGCCTTGAACCCATCTGGTCCTTCCTGCTCAAAGTAGGTAAACGTATCTTTCAGCCGCATCAAGGGAACATTCGCCTTGTCTTTCCCTTTAACCCAGAACTCGCCATCTTGTGTTGCCTCGGTATTAAATTCTTTCAGCCATGGAGCTTTGAAGTAAAGAGCATTAGTGAGAACAAGCCTTGTCATTTTCGTAATGCCATCAGCGGGTAATATTTCAGGGATCTTATCCTTTGTAGCTTTCGCTGTCCAATCGTTAACAAGAGTTCGAACTCCATCGACATTGCCAACAAAATCTACGTTAACCGCTGGTGCGCCGTATTTCTCGCTTAAGAGTTCGAAGTAGGTCTTACTAAATTTATAGTCTTGTTGCGCCCAAAGACCATTCGCAATTCTCAGCTCATACGCAGCATCTTCGTTACAATTTAAATCTTTTAGAATATATGAAAAGGCATCATGAATTTTTGGGTCTTCGATCGGAAATTTTAACGTTTCCTTCATTTCCTTCGCCGTGTCACCCTGAGCCCCCCCGTAAGTCATGGCTAACGCTGTTGATACACTAAATGGAGAAAAAGCAACATTTTCCTCATTGCCTCGAATTGCTTCAAAGAGTGTTAGGGCGAAACTTGTATTTCCTTTTATAACCCCAGCCGCTTCTCCTTTAATGTCATCAGGCAGCTTGTTTTCGCAAACTTTCTTCATGAGAAGATCAAATTCTGCTGGTTTCAATTCTTCCGTCTCCTTTGCTTCGCTTTGGGAATTATCGGCCACCTGAGATGCTGCGGCGTCCCTTTTTGGCTTTTTTAGTTTAAGTGGGTTTCTAAGATTACACCCGCAAATAGATACAGCTAAAATCATTAGGATAAGTTTCATATTTTTACAATCTCCCAAAAAATGTGTCCTAGAAACCACCATATAAGGTAAGTATACTTTATCAGAATTACTTTCAAAAACACATTCATGGCTGATATGTTTTAATTTTGGGAACAACACTTTGATAAAAGCTGGAACAACATGGTGATTTCAACGCAACGTATTGAAATCACGAGATCCCCACGGCTGCTACTGTGGCCTCGGGATACGATTTTGATGAGGGCATCGCTGCATGAGAACTTTAAGATCTAAACTGACGTCTTGTTTTATCCTTTTAGTAGCTTTTTTCCTTTACGGTAATGGCTGGGCTCAAACTAATGAGAAAAGTGATGCAACACCTTTACAGTCAACAAAACTTGGAGCTCGGTTAGACTGTCTCCACGATTTCAACCTTGATAAAGGCTCGAAACAACCTTGTATGACGATATCGGGGTTGCGGCTTGACTACTCTCAAAAAGTTTCTGATGAGATGCATGCGAATATTCGACTCGATCCGTTTGGAACAACCTCAGAAAGCTATGAAAACTCGCCCAAGAGAGACCAAATTCCATCAATTTCGGATACTAAACTTCTCCTAGTCGATCACTATTCCTTCGTCTGGATACCAAGACCTAACCTGGAAATCGCCCTGGAGGATTACGGCGGAGCCGCGAAAATCCCTTCCATGAGCGGTCTTGCTTTCGGCAATTCTCTTGTTGATAACGGATGGAATCAAACGGCGCTTTCTGTCACATATAATCTATCTGCTTTCGAAAAAATGGCAGTCAAATTCTCCGCTGGCAACGGAGAGGGCGAAAACGCTGAAAATCTCGACCCCCAACAGTACTTCGGCCTCGAAGTCAAACTCTACTTTGTCCCTGGGTTTCTTGCTCTGATGGGCTTCTCATTTGATGGGAATAATGTAGGTTCACGCGCCCATGAGTGGGAGCTAAAGAAAATAGAAGATGAACAAGGGGTAAGACCGATAGCTCCTGGCAACGTTGGTTATTCGACTCAACGAGCTGCTTTTAGCCTCGCGTTGGACGGAAAACTTGCTGTTGCGAGAGGTCTTAGGCTTGCAGTCGGTTGGCATCGATCAACTCTTAGAGATCTTAATAAAAAGGTCACGTTCATGCCGTCTCCAGGCGACTTACAAAACAATTGCAATCCCATTTTAGGTACTCCAGACATTTGCAAGTCTTATGATGTTGGAACTCTATTCATTGAGGATCCGACGGGTGAAAAATTCAATACGGTTGAGCGAGAAGTCTGGGTTTTCAATGGATCGTACCGAATTTTGGACCGCTATTTCGTCGGGCTGTACTACGAAGCGAGACATGTCGATATGGGCTTTCCGTTCTTTCAAGTGTGTAATCAGTGGACTGGTTTAAAATGTGATTTGGTGGGCGAAGAGCGGCGTCGAATCATGCAAACTTCGATTGGTGTTGGGGGTGGTTTTAACCTAAGCGACAATATCGCGTTAACCGTTGAATATAGCGCGGTAACTTATGACAAACTATACAAACAAGCTTTCTATGAGATACGTAACGATCGTACCGCAAAAGATTGGGATGCCGTGAATATGCGAGTTGCATATAATTGGGAATAGATAGTGATTTTGAAATCATGAGTCCAAGGACATGAGTAAAGAATGGATCAAGCAGAAACCTGAGGGCGTTCTCCTCGTTTGTCACGTTCAGCCTGGCGCAAAGAAAAGCGAAATTATTGGAGAACATGGTGCTGCTCTTAAGATCAAAATCGCGGCTCCTCCTGTGGACGGCGCTGCAAATGAAGCTTTGTGTGATTTTTTGTCGAAATTCTTTTCCGTAAAGAAAAAAGATATCACAATCGAGCGAGGTCAATCATCGCGTCACAAAGCGGTTTTATTAAAAAGTGTAAACGCTGCTTTTATAAGGGGACGCCTCACTAATCCCAAACCTCGAGATTATTAACTTTGCAGCTATTTTGGACCTCTTTTGGAAAAGTGGAGTTTTTTTCCCGACAGTTGTTCTGCAAACTCCAAAAATGCAGAATTTCCTAAAGGTCGTCCGGTATGCGTTGACTTTCTGATTGCCTCAATCACTTGCTGTTTATTCACTGAATACAGAGTATTCGGAGTACTTCGAGGGCTACTGATCAAGGGATCCGAATCAATAAGTCTAGAGTTGTAGCGGGCGGAAGACCAAATATAATCACATGCATTTTGG
>CAILAO010000256.1 GCA_903832105.1 uncultured Pseudomonadota bacterium
AAGTTTTTACATATTTTGATTTCGAATTTCTTGACGCGAAGCGTCTCTTCACGGGGGATTGGGGACGGCACGCCACCAACAAGCTCTATCGGGGGGTGATATCACACCCCATGCTTGCAATAACTCAAAACCGGCCCCAAAGATACCTTAAAACCAAATCAAAAACGAACTAAAAACTGGGCGCTTTAAATTCCAAAAACCTTAACATCCTATAACCAAAATCTGGTACCTTAGATCAAATTTTCAAAGACTCCTCCACCTCATTATCCCATATTACTCTGGACCTAAAAATTACCTTTAGACGTCGCAAGATTTGAAAGAATAGGACAAAAAACAAAACAAGAAGCCCCCTAGATTTTGATCGTCCTTAAGAGGAAAAAAAGGAAAAGACAAGAGCTTAAATTTAACCCCGTCGAACTAAGACCTGGGCATCCTTAAGAGCACGAAAACGAAATAAGCAAAACCTAAAAAAGAAAGGAGGCGCAATCTTCAAATAGCATAAAAATTGTGAAAACGGAGAATTAAGTAAAAAAAATCTCAAAGAAAAGGAAAGTCAGAATGAAAACTGTAGCAAGAAATTTATTAAGAACACTGGTCAAGTATTTCGCACTCGGAGCGCTCGCTCTTTCATGCTTTATGTTCGGCATGAACTATGAACCTTCTCGTGGATGTCCACTAAAAATCGGCCATGAGGTGTCAAAAATGAAGACTTATAGTTCAAAAAAGAAGGCGACTCTGGCTCCACCGAAAACGGCATCACCTGAAAACATCATCAGCGAAAAAAAATCGGGGCTTGAGATGGACCCTGTAGTGATTTTGTCCACAGAGTCAAAAGAAAAAGCGGCAATTGCTCACTAAATCAACAGCAAAGGCGCCCAAGAGGTTTGGGCGCTACCCCTTCCCAAAACAGCTTATGAGAGGAAAGAAGCTATGGAACATGAAAAGAAAAAAGATGGAAATGAGTTGAGCAAAAGCACATGCGTAAGATTTTCTGATGATGAGTTTAAAAGAATCAAGCGTGATGCGGCATTGCTCGGACGAACGATCCCATGGCTTTTAAAAGAAACATATTTTAAAGGAGAGATCGAGTCTCCCATTCTCATTAAAGAAGACGCTATGAAGATCATGACAGCCCTTGCGCGGATAGGAAATAACCTAAACCAGATTGCAAGAAAACTTAACAGCAATTTTCGTGAAGGATTTCATGATGGGATTACCGATGCGCTTTCTGATCTTGAATCAATGAAGATGTTCATCGGAGGTGCCTATGGGAGTCGTTAAGATTGCCTTTATAAAACACGCTGGAAATCTTATTCAATATGTATTGGGTGAAAAGGGACCAGGCGACATAGTCGATTCACATGATTGCTCGCCAGACACGGCAGCTCAGGATTTTCAGCTTTTTAGGAATGTTCACAGTGGAAAAGGGACAGTCGAAGCGGTTCATGTCATTCAAAGCTGGAATAAAGAAGAAAGCGCGAAGTTTTCCCCGGAAGAGTTTAACCTCTTAGGAAGGAGGCTTATTGAGGGTCATTTTCCGGGGCACGGGTTTCTTATTGTCACACACACAGGTACGGGAAATACGCATAATCATATTGCAGTGTGTCCATGGAATACCGAGACAGGTCAGAAGATCGAACATAAGAAACGGCATCTCTACCAACTTCGTGACCTTAACGACTCACTCTCAAAGGAAAAGGGACTTTCGGTTATTGAAAGGTCGGCTAAGGAGCGTCCCATCAACCTACCTGACAACGTTTGGAAAATGGTCATGGCAGATAGAAGGTCTCACATGATTGATCTTGTGAATAAAGCAGACCTTGCGAGAGCATACGCAACAAATTTTAATGAATATGTAGGTCTCATGGGGGAATTCGGCGTCGCAGTCAGGTGCGAAAAAAAGAACATCACCTACTTTTATCCAGGGATAGAGCGAGGGAAAAGAGGTGATAAGCTTGGAAGAAAGTATGATCTTCAAGGTCTTGAAGAAGGGTTTCGATCAAACGATCTGAAGTTTCGTGAGCACCGAGGACTAAGAGACTATGTGGCTGGCAAGATTGACACGGCAAAGGGGAAACCTGGACTTTTTAATGAAGTGGCGAGTGAGCTGGAGAAAAATGCAGGCAATGTTTTTGAAAGGTCTGTCAAAGACTATTCTAAAAAAGAGATCCTGCCTCGCCGAGAATGGACTAAAGAATACCCTCATGAGATTAAGTTTCAAAGCAGCATGATACCTATTGAAGAGATCCGCCGCGCCAAAAGAGAAAATATCCTCGACTACTGCCGCCATAACAATATTAAAACCGAGCGAAATAAAGATGGCGCGACGATTCTTTCGGGAAGGGCTTATGTGGTCCTATCAGATTATGAATGGGTGAACAAAAAGAACGGAACAAGGGGAACTCTCATAGAATTTGTAGCGGCACACAAAAACCTAACTCTTCTCCAAGCAATCTCAGATATTAACAAAAACCCCCGCCTTCTCATGTTAGAAAAAACGTTTGGTGTAGAGAAAAAGGGCTTTAAGTCATTTTACATTCCAAAGGAAGAAAAAATGGAAGATAGCAGGGCTTTGAGCGAACTTCGTTTTTTCCTTCGCGGTCATGGCGTGACTCAGGATGTTGGCGAAAGTCTTCTTAAATCTGAACGGGTCCATATAGATAAATCCGGTCTTATCCGATTTTTTGGAGAAGAAGGTGATAAGGGTGCAGTTGAATTTGAAAGAGAGGAAAAAGGGGCAGGGTGGAAGAAAAAAACGCATGGAGCTGTTAACTCTCCATTTATTTCAAGATCGAACCCAAGCGAAAAAACCGCAACCGTTTTCCTAGATCCATTTAGTGCCTTGAAGGCTGGCGGCCGAGCCGTTTTCGACGGCGGATATCGCGGAAACGTCCTTACTCTTCTTCAGCCTGACAAAGAGGTTATTGATAGATATGTCGCTGGGAATCCTCATATTGAAAGGCTAGAGATTTTTTCATTTCATGCCGAGAAGCCCTCTCGGGTTGAGCTTGACCTTTTTAATAACCTTAAGCATCGTTATCAAAACTTTGGCATAGACGTTTCATTTAATGATAAGACCCCTCAGCTTTCCCGCGATGTTCCCGAAATCTCGTTTTTCTAACAGCGTTTTTTTTAAAAAAACTTCGTTTTCGTCAAAGATAAACCGAATAGTCCGCAATAAAAACTAGGTCCTTGCCTTAAATTGCTTGGGTGACATGAAATTTCACAATCGAAAGGATGATTCAAATGGAAACAAATCAAAACGACATGAACGACTCTCGAAAAGATTCCGAGAACAGAAGTAACGGCATAAAACTTAGCCGTGAAACAAAAAAAAGTCTTATTCAATGGATTAGGACTGCAAATAAAAAAGAATTTGGAAGAAGGGTCCAGGCCGATGATTTGATTTACTTGGCGCTCAGTCAGCTTACAGAAGCCCTTGTGAAAACATTGCAAGAAAAGACCCTGTCAAACACGGATCGCATCGAGCGAGAGTATAGAGAGTATGTAAAAAGACACGGACCAACCAAAAAAGATGTATTCATTGGAAAGCTATTAAGTGGGGAAATATCACTAAATAAATCTGCTGTTCTTTAGCAAAATAATCGACAAAATCACCGTAAATCACAGCACAAAAGCACATTTAAATAGGTCCTTGGAAGAATAAGGAGACCATGCTATGTTAGGACCAACACAAAGTGGAGTAGCAACCGCTACTCCAGAAGATTTGCTCTTTGAAAAGGGAATAGGCTTAATAACAGTAGAGGATCTTGCTGGTGCGTTGGGGCTTGCTTCAAAGACGATTAGAAATTGGGTAGCGGCTAGAAAAATTCCATTCGTGATGATTGGCCGTAAAACTTATTTTCGTCTGAAAAGCATTGAGGCGTGGCTTGACAAAAAGGAGTACAAGTCATGGCAATCATAAAGCACTCACGTACAAACAAGAATACTAGGAAGAAGACCATTTTTTATGAGGCTCAAATTTATGTTCGAGGAGTCAGAGTCACATCTAAATCCTTTGAGACCCAAGCCGAAGCTTCTACATGGCATGATGAAGGGAAAAAACAATATTTACACGGACAAATTGTTACAAACGAAGTTCGCGAAATGACGTTTTCCGATGTTTTCGTAAAATATCGAAGTGAAAGGGTTCCTCAGCTAAGGCTGTCAACACAGCAGACAATGGGAAATCGTTTCAAGTATCTTTTGGAATCTCCGATTTTTAATACCAGGATGTGCGATTTTAGCGATCGAACAATCGATGTTTGGTTTGAATGGCTGAGGAAACATCCAACAGCGTCAGATCCAGGGAGAAAGAATTTTAAACAAGAATTTATCCTCTTTCGCGCTGTTTTGTACTGGTATAGGGATTGTATCAATGCGGGTTTTGTCGTGCCTGTGGTTAAACGTCATAGAAAAGCGATTTTCTTTAAACCCGTAAAACCAAGACGACCCGACTATTTTATGAGGAAAGAAGAGATCCAGTTATGGATTGATTGGCTTAAAACGCATAGGCATAATCAGTCGTATTACAGGCTGGCAACTTTTATGGTACTCACGGCGACAAGAGTGGGTGAAGCGGCCGGGCTTTTTTGGGATGCCGTTGATTTCAAAAATGACATTGCCACTATTATAAGGACTGTTTGGTGGGATCACCACACCAAAGCGCCGAATGTTCAGGAAGTGGCGAAAACCAAGGAATCGATCCGCATTATCAAGCTCTCACCAACTCTTCTGGAGATGTTGAGGGTGATGAAAGAGGAATCCAAAGGGGAAGGGCCAATCTTCACCGATTCAAAAGGTGGGGTTCTAAGATATCCTGCGATTCAGAACGCGTTTAATTCAGGATTTGTCGCTCTTAAGCTTCCTTGGAGATCGACTCACATTTGTCGGCATAGCTTTGGAACTTTAGCTCTTGTCGCCACAAGAGATCTAAGCTCGGTTCAAGCAGCCATGGGTCACAGAAATATTCAAGAGACCCAAGGGTACGCAAAGATCGTTGCACTGCTAGATGGAGTAACAGCTAATAAAACGGCTGATTATATCGGGATTAATCTGTGAAAACATTTTTTTTGGAAAATCACAGACAAAATCACAGACAAATTTGAATCAAGGCTGAATAAACTAATAAAAACAGGTGGTTATAAAAAAGAAATGGAGGTAAGGGGATTCGAACCCCTGACTTCGTGGATGCAAACCACGCGCTCTACCAACTGAGCCATACCCCCATACAGCAGGATCAGAGGAGCATATTGCCCTATTTCGTGGTCTAAGGCAACATTTTGATGAAGTCACAAAAAAAAAGAGAGAACGCTGTATTTATTGTGCTTTTGCGGGGAATATTTCCGGCATAAAGTATCTCCCTTAAACAGGTTGAGGGAGTGATAATTCGCTTTAATTTGTCTCGAATAGGAGCTACACGGTATAATAAAGCGTAGAGCACTTTATTTCATTCCCACGAAAATCAACTATATTTTGGAGATCAGGACATGAAAAAGGCTATGAGTCAACTCGTTCTCTTGGTGCTGACGATGGGATTTGCTATAAGTTTAGCAATCACAATTCAAAGTTGTGGCTTTAAAAAGTCGAAATCGTCACCAGGAGGTCCGATTGGCAATAAGGTGGAAAATGCCTTTCTATTGGCCTCTCAGGAAGCTGGGATCCCAGCAAGGCTCATGTTGGCGGTTGCTTATCTCGAATCACGCATGGTCCCCGATAAGTCAACAGCCCGCTATGAGTTGTCTGACGAGTTAGGAACAGTCGATAAAACGATCATGCTCTCCGATTCCGCCTTCAATATTCCGGTTTCTGCAATGGGACTTCCCGACGATGTGGAAGGGAGGACCCTCGAGAAGCAAACCAAGGCTTATGCCGTGTGGGTACGAGATCAGCTCAAAGCGAAGCGTATTTCGCTACCACCGAATCCAGTCACAGCCGACGAAAAGTTTTCTTGGATTTGGGAGCTTGCAGATATTCATCGTACGTCGAAGTCGCAACGTCAAAACGTAAATATCATCTTTGCAAAAGAGCTGATTGCCGTATTAAATGATGGTTTTATTTGGCAGAATCCAAAGGACGATGAAACATTGCACTTTGCAAAGGAAAGCCCTCCCATAAAAATCGAAGAGCTTTCATCCGCAAATCAGCAGTTGCTAAAGCCTGACACTGTTCCTGCCGACATAAGTCTCGCGTACTATTACCCACTTGCTTCGGTTCAAGATACGACCATTGAGAATGTCCCGACACATATCGAAGTGATCCACTGCCCGCTTACGCTCTCAGCATGCCTTGAAATCCAAGATAAGTCTCCCTTCAGCGAGGTTAGACTTGGTGCTCACTATGTCATTCCTCAAGACTTTAAGCATGTCGATCGACTCCTACAACTTGTACGCCACGAAAAACCTGTCATGACGATCAACGAGCGTGGAGAAGAAGATGTCGTGAAAGACGCGATTATTCTGATGCTCGTCGGCAACTCGGGGCGTTTTATCGATGGTATTCGTAACCCAGTCGACCCGACATGGATGACTTCGACTCAACTTGAGTGGGCCGCAAAGGCGATCAATGAACTCTGCACGCTTCTCGAAGGGAAAAAATTGGTCGATCGAGCAGAATGTATGTCGGTCGGCGGTGAAAAAGGCGTTCGCTTTCATGCTCAGACAGGGCGAAGCGGTTATAAATGGGGAGACGTTTCTGACTACGATGAACTCATCGTTAAGGGATATCTTGATAATCCCGGCGGATTAAGAGGTTCCACAGTATTTGAATTCTCCGAAGAGAAGCATGAATATGCCGCTGGAAACGTCGCGTTTGACGTTCTGTTTCAACCACGCGTGAAACTTGTGCAGGTTCAGCGTTTAGTTCGTTGCCCCGATAAACGTCTTGTTTGGGCGCTGATTCAAAGCGATCCAGTCCGTTCTGTAACAAAGAAAAGTTATCAGATTAGTATTTATGATAGTGGTCCAAATGGAAACGGTAACCATTTTGTGAGATCGCTGGTTATGGCAGATAAAGAACTCCTTGGTTGGGCCGTTGACAAAATCTACCTCAAGAACTTTGAGGGTTCAAAAGATGATGAAAGCGAACCAGGCGACGAAACCCTTGCTCCTCAATATTGCCAATAAATCTATAATCTCGATATTACGGCCAGAGTAAGTAGCGATTACGCTCTGGCAGATCTTCCACCTCCATACCCTCTCGCGGCGCAATCATTCTCTTTAGCTTCATGTCGTAACATGAAATGAATGTCGATATTCCGTCGTCATTCACGATTTGTAAGGTGTTTGGGTGGCGAGGATTGATGTTTTTAACCTCAAA
>CAILAO010000257.1 GCA_903832105.1 uncultured Pseudomonadota bacterium
GCTTGGTCGTGGTGACTAATCGAGGCCGAAATCCCACCATAGTGGGAACGCATCCGTAGGGTTAAATAGAGGAAGGTCTCGCGCCTTTTGTTAGGGAGTTTTGGGAGTTAGGAATGTAGATTAGAGTTTGAAATAAGAGAAGACGTGACCACATGCACCGAGGAGCCTATTTGAGAGTCAACTTTTTTGACAAAGAACCCAAATGTTGACAAAACTAGCAACTTCGATTGAATCGCGGGATCGGGGATGCGGGGCATAGGGTCTTGGGTTACCAGATATTCTTGAAATTTTGCGGGCCTTAGTGATATCAAGCACTTACGGCGAGATTGCCACGTCGCTTCGTTCCTCAGGACACATCGTTTTTTTGGACTAGGTTTCGTACCCTGTTTCTGCTATAAGACCCCCGCTCAAGGTGTCGGTCGTTCACAGTTTTTAAAATATCAAAAGGTTTTGGTCATGATGCGTCTTATCAATGGACTCCCGTCCTTACTTTTTGTGATTTGTTTAATAAGTTGTTCAAACGAGAAGGCTTCTTCTTCATCTCTCAAAGGAATTTATGGAACTGATGACCGTAAAGATCTCTATGATCTTTCGATTGATCCTAAAATGCTCCATTTTTCCCGCTCGACTGGCGTAGTCTTGGGTCTTCCCTCGTTGGTTAAAGATTCTGCGAAGAACACCTACAACATACAAACCACCTTTTTCAATCAGCGCATATACGAAACCGATGACGGAAAAAAACTTCCCTTATGTGATACCGTCCCTTTTCGTGATCAACCTGATGCCGGTGAGTGTTCCGGATTTCTCGTCGAGGACGACATATTCGCAACTGCAGGCCATTGCGTTAAAGATGACGATGAATGCTTGTCCATGGCTGTTGTTTTCGACTATGCCTATCTCGCAAAAGATACGGAACCTACCGTTGACCTAAGCCCTAACAACGTGTTTTTCTGCAAAAAACTAATCACAAGGTCTTTCAATTTTATTGGTGCTGACTATGCCCTCTTTCGTTTAGATCGCCCCACTCACCGTGAACCCCTCAAATTAAGGGCCGAAGGTTCGGTTCAGATAGGCGATCCTATGACCGTGATTGGCTACCCCAACGGTTTACCAGCGAAGGTTGCTGCGGGTGCCATCGTTCGAAAAAATAATCGCCCGGAATTCTTTGTTGTTAGTTCGGACACGTTTGCTGGAAACTCCGGGTCTGCTGTCATCAATTCCTCGACAGGCCTCGTCGAAGGCATGATCGTGCGCGGCGACACAGATTACGTCGAAAACGCTGATAAAACATGTATGACCCTAAATATTTGCCCTGAAGATGGCTGCAACGGGGAAGATGTTACAAGATCAACGGAAATTGTGACCTCATTAAAAAAAGGAAGCCGATGAACGTGATCATACCCACCACTCAAAGGTGACTGCGACGTTAACGTGAACTTTGACCAGTCCTGTTTTTGCGAGAAATAACCCTTTTTCGCACACTGTTCTAATGAGTTCATTCGAAACCGTCTCCAATAACCTCCTATAATATTTGTCCTAATCTTTTTGTCTAAAGATTTATGCTCTTCTGGCCGATATAGGGCATTGGATACAGTGACTGACAGAATTCACAATTCAGTTATTTTAAAAGCAATTTCACACCAAGGAGGAGCACATGCTTTCCAATTTTCGAGTACTCTGTATTATGAGTTCCATTTTTGTCTGTTTCTTGTTACCCAGCTGTAGCGCTGAGCGCAATGCGGACAGATCAATACCATCAAAGGCTCTTCAACCACTTGAATCCATAGACTCTACAATAAAGGGCGATTCAATTGTCAAAAACACGGATTCTTCTACATCTGAAAGCGGACAAGTAACTCAAACCTCAACTAATTCCAATCAAGATACTGACAATCAAAATTCTGACGTACCAATTGCTGATGTCCCAGCTAATGACGCCAGCCGCGTCATCGGATATGTAGTTCCCTTCTGGGAAGACGGCATTTCATCAATCTCGTTTTCGAGAATGGGAGCCCCGGCATGTTCTCCAGGATATTCCATCAAGCCTGCTGACATTTCCCTGATCGAAGGTTATGAGTACGATGTTGTAAACAAAAAATTTACTTTTTTACTCTTTTGTGGTGGCAATAGAACAATATTTCTAAATGCAGAACAATCGAATCACATCAACGACCTTTTAAATAGCGTTATAATTAACCGCATTATACCTGGTCACTGCGATCAGCCTGTCAGCATGACAGGAAACCATTCTATTTGCCTTACGACTTTCTCTGGGAAAAAGCAATACCAACAGATTTTCCCCGATCCTAAGGTCCCTCAATGTGGCAAAGATCACTTTGAATCAAAATTGCAAGAACTTTTTTACTTTTTGCTTTCAGTTAAAGATAGCGACATCGTTGTGTCGCAGGAAAAGATTTGGTCGACCTGTAAATAATAACGAATCACTCCGCCTTATCGAGCGCAGGAAGATCCCTAATCTGCTCGAATGGATTTATAATCGCAGCCACATAGTAGCGCGGAAGGTTACCGCTCACGAGGGCTTGTTCTAGAATTCTGCTAAGATCGAAAGCGTTATGGTTTGCAACAAGACTGGCCATAACCTGTGCATTCGCGACATCGATCGATTTGTAATCCATCTTACTTAAATCATAGCTCAAAAGATAAACATGAGGAGTGGCTAGAGAAGCGGTCACTTCCCAGTAACGCAAATCACGTGCATTAGAAAGATGAAGCACGACGTCATTATGAGGATTAACAACGTTTTCAACCCCAGCTACGAGTGGCCTTGCGGGTCCGAAATGACCCGAATAAGCCGTTTTCTTATCGAGATTTAGTACAGTAAACGCTAGTGAGATATTCTCTAGATGCGCGGCATCCTCAACCGACCGTAACATGCCGGCGAGGTCATCTCGAATTTCATTCAATTCAATATAATTACGTCCTGATGTGATTGCGAGAGAACGCATCGTTACTAAATGATGCCAAATCATTGAACTAAGTCGTTCTCTCACACTTTGAACTCCCATGAGTTGACAATACGCGATCAAATAGTGCGATTGACCAAAGACAAGCCCGAGATACCAAGCCGTTTCACGCCGTGTTCGAAGTTTTCCCTGCCACCATATTTTAAGCCACGGAACTTCTTCGATCGTGTAGGACGCAAGTTGGTACATTGAGCGCGAAACTCCCATGACGTGCGCTACCTCTGTGACACCTTCTGTTATCGGAGGAATATCCCATGTTGTTTTTCGATCGATGAGAAGACCTAACTGGGTTCCGAATAAGTCGAGTTCATGGCGACAGAATGTTGTATCCTTATTTTGAAGTTCACCCATATCTTCAACAAAGACGACTCCCAAATTGCCCGCATCAGATCTTAGCGGAATAAGAGCACTCATTTGGAGGCATCGCGAACCACGCTTTTGATTTTCTATCAAGCTCTGAGAAACGTTCGACGACGTGTCCTCTGCGGACATTGTTTCTGTTCGAGTTGCAGGTTGTGTTGAGTGCTGCCTTTCATGCTCGGCAGTGTCGTTAACAACCAGCGTGTCCTCAACTTCACTCAGCCCGTCACCCTGAACACCATCTGAACCGCGAATGCTATCTCCCTGAACCAATTGCAGTATAGACGAGCTAATAGAAGATAGTCCATCTCCAGCTTCGGTACCGGCGCTCGTTGCACTTTGACCTTGATTTGCGCCAACCTGTTTCCGCGCGTCAAAACGCTTCACAGCGATCCAGGGAGCGTCATTAAGCGGAAGGAATAATGTTGATCGAATGTTAAAATAAGGAGAAATGTAGTTTACGATTTTTTGAATATCACCGTCAACTTGGCTTGGATACAAAATAAGTGGCTTACGATCACGGTTAGCCGTGACAATACAGAAAATGCGATCCACGTTATAAAACTGCCTAAACAATCTAAAGCTCTCCTCTAAATCTCGAGGCAGTTTCGTTTCGAACTCAAGAGCTTCCGTGACATGTTTTAAATGCTGCAAAACCACCCGAGATGTAAAATCGCTGAATACCGATACTTTTCCCTCCTCAGATTTACTCACTACACTTTCTGCTTGAACTTCAACCAACATATCTTGATCTAAGAGCTTCACTGTATACTGCTCTAAGGCAGTAAGACCCATCTGCTTCGCCAAAACATAGGCTCTACGAACATAATCCCTCTTTTGTCCATGCCCCGAGTGAATAAGGTTCGCCCCGAACCAGAGATAGTCTAAAACCATAATCAATTTATGATTTCCAACTTTCGCTGCGCGCAATGCCTCATCATAGATCGGTCTCACCCGCTCTTTTCCTAAAAGCTCCATAGATCTCGCAATAAGCAAAAGAGGAATCGAACGATCGAGCCCGCAAATCTGCTGGATACGTCTTTGCAGCTTTAACAAGAGTTCTCGCATCTCGCTATCTCGCATTAGGCGTCGTCCGTATTCTTGCTCGAAAAGCAATGGGAACGTATAACTGAAAAGTCCAATAAAGTCCTCTTCGAACGGGAATAAAAATTCGCGTTTTTTACTAGTCACAAAATCTTGAATCGTTTCAGAAAAATACTCTCTCGTCTTATCCGTTTCACCCTTCGCAAAGGAAACGAGCGTATTGATCATATTAATAAATAGATCATTCGTTCGTCCTGCGACCTGGACACGTCTCTTAAGGAATGTATCGCCTTTTTTTACGATGCTGTCTCGAGCTCCCTGCAACAGGTGTGCGAATAACGTCATCGCGACGGCTCGAGGACTGAGCCAGTTTCTGGTTGGGATCGTACTCGGCATACGTTGCGCAAATTGGAAGAGTGTCTCAAGATCTCCGCGCTTTAGTTCGCGGAAAATCTTGAATAGGAGTCCCATTCCATATGGCAAATGGTCTTCGTTTGGAGACAAGTACGTCATAGCTTCATTGAGGTCACCACTAAGCTCATCATGCCTTGACTTCAAATAGTCGAGTGTTAAAACTTTGAGCAGCGCGGCATAACCGTAAGCTGACCTCAGTCCGAGACTCTGCGAAACTTCCATCACAAGATCGAAGTTTGAATACGACATTTTAACCATTCCAAAATATCCAAGAACAGCGGAACGTTCTGCAACCGCACGCAACAGGCTATCGGGGGAACCTTTAAGCTTTGTCGCCTGCGTCATGACACGGCTATGGAATAAGAGCGACATGGCTGGATCTTCCTTGAGATATAACCACTCGCCTGACTGATAGAGCCTAATTGCTTGATTGTTACGATCTTGACTTTCCCAGAGTTTTGTTGGCATCGAAAACGCAGATTTTAATATGCGATAAAGTCTAGTTCGTTGTTTTGAAATAGGCAACGCATCCCAATATATCGAAATGAACGCTCTTGCTAACGAGAAAGGATTTTTCGATGGGTACGTTTCCTTAAAACGTTGCAATGTGTACTTAAGTAGTCCTATTGACTCACTTACAATTCCACCAACGATTTGAAGATAGATGGTTTTGAATGCAACCACAGCATGCAAACCAAACGGTAGATTCATCTCAAGAAGCTGGCGATAGTTTCTAAGCGCTTTTCCGTGCTGCCTTTGCACTGCAGCAAGATCAGCGAGATTTTCAATAATCATCGCCTTTTCTTCATGTGGGGCAATCAACTCATTCCAGTCGTCCAAGATTTTAAGAGCGTTTTCGAAGTACGTCTCCGCCGACTGCCAGGACCCCGTCTTCCAGGCGACTTTTCCGGCGTCCAAGTTGTGTCTTAAACACTTCTTAGCGAGTTTCTCACTCGTTGCTTTGCCATCTTCATCGAGGGAGCAGTTAAAGTGGTGAGCAAGCGCGAATATGATCTTAGCAGGGGGCGCGGGAAAAGCTTCTTCAAGCCTCTCTCCGATCGCTTGATGTAGTTCTCGCCTTCTCGTTTTGTCAATACTCTCATACAGCGCATCTCGAACCTTGCTATAGTTAAAGGTGAATGTTTTACCAAGATGTTTCAACTCTTCTTCGTCGGTTACACGTGCAATAAAGCCCTCTTCGACTGCTCGCTGAAGAACTTTCATGACAGAGACGTTTTGTGTTCTTCCCGTCAACAACAATACCTCAAACTGGAATGTGATACCGATACACGCGGCAATTTCTAATACACGTCGATCATATTCCGGAGAATCTTGAATTCTGCTTAACACAAGATCAACAGTGCTGAGTTTTACAGGGTACTTTAAAATTTCAACGACGTTATAGTCCCAAAGGCTGCTCTTATAACGTGGCGAAATCAAGTCGCGTGCAACCAAAAATCGAACGAGTTCCACGAGAGTTCTGGGATTTCCCTTAGATTCTCTCCCCAGGTATGCGACTAGATCATCCCTAATACTTTCGGAGGAGGCTAACATATTCCCAGTGATATGAGTAACCGATTCAATATCTATCGGGTTAAGATCAATCTCATGAAATCTCCTTCGAAGTTTCCGAAATTTTTCGATAAAACGTCCCACACCGTGTTTTTCGATCTCAGGTATCGTTCGATGCGTCACGATCATATAGAAGCGCTGCGCATTGTTGTGACTAAAAAATTGGTCTATCAATTCAAGACTTTTTCCATCCGCCCAGTGCAGATCGTCAAACATGAAAACAACTGGTTGATCGTCGGTCGCAAGACATCGCGTAAAATCAGAAAACATCTTGGCAAAGTTCCTGAAATTATCTACGTTCTTTTCGAATTCGACCTCGACCGTTTCAGGGACGTCTGACAGATATGGTTTGAGACCCGGAACAACTTCCGCAATCTGATGGGCCATAGGTCCTAAAGTTGCCTTGATCTTTCGACGAAGTTCTTCGACTTCATTCGGCTGGCTTTTAATAACCTTTAACAAATACTCGTTAAAGGCGTTCGCGAGTGCATTGAGAGGAAGCGCATTCTCGTGCTGAAAGAAACTCCCACTGACGAAACGGATCTTCCGCTTTGCCAGATAACTTCTAAACTCGGCTAAAAGCCTCGACTTACCTACGCCCGCGCTACCTCGAATAACCGTGAGGCGACTTCGCGCCTGCTCAGTCGATGCTTCAGCATATCCATCAATCAGTGCCTGAAGTTCTTTTTCACGTCCAACAAGAGTAAGCTGCGCCGAAACAGCCTGAAACCTGTCCTTTAAACCTAGCGGGAACGAGATAGACGATTTCGATGAACCTTTCTCAAATTTTGTTTTTGCCCTTAAAAGATCCGCATGCAGACCGAAAGCTGTTTGATAACGTTCGTCAGGATGCTTTGCGAGAAGTTTGTGAACGATTTTCTCAATAATAGCCGGAATATCCGGTCTAACGTGTGATAAAGGTTCAGGATCCGAAAATACGTGCTGCTTTTCAAGCTTTTCACGGGTACTTCCAGTGAAAGGTGGTCGACCGGCTAAAATTTCATAAAGCACACACCCTAGAGAATAAAGATCTACGCGATGATCAACTGCGGCTTCGAAAAGTTTTGTCTGCTCAGGAGCCATGTAAAGAGGCGTTCCAGCAAAATCCTCGAAAAACCTCTTAACGTTTCCTTCTCTGTCCGTATAGTGCATAGCCTCGGCTAAGCGGGCCACGCCAAAGTCAAGCACCTTAATCACAACTCCCCGTTGCTCACGCCAAGCGGTGCTGACGATGATGTTTTGGGGTTTGATATCGCGATGAATAATATTCTTCCCGTGTGTTTCGTCCAGCGCTGCAGAAACCTGAAGACCGACTTGAAAGAAAAACGCGAGATCTTTCCTACCATCTCTTCCCAAGCTATCCTTTAAATTGCAGCCATTCGCAAGCTCCATGACAATGTAATAACCACCCTCAAAGCTATCTTCCGAATCATCGTCATACAGTCCAAGTTCGTGGAAACAGATAATGTTTGGATGATGGAGCTGACTCATGAGGGACGCTTCTTTTTGAAATCGGAGTAAGTCCTCCGAAGCTAGCTTCTTATTTCTTCGAATGACTTTAATTGCGACAGACTGCGATGGATCCGAAAACGGAATTGCTCGATAAACAACTCCCATCCCACCGCGACCGATTTCATCCGTGATGCAGTAGCGATTCGCTATCTTCTTTCCAACTAGTTTGTTTAAATTACTCGCCACCTCAAAATCCTTATTCTACAAGGCTTTCAAAAAGCCCACTCCACAGAAGAAGCTAACCTAAAGCACTTAACGGGCCATAGACCCGGCCAGATTCCACTTTGCTCCTTCTTCTCTATCGGAAGAAATCCAAAGGGTTTTAGAAAAATTTGCTTTAAAAGTAAAAAATGAAACGCCTATTTTTTAAACAGCACCTTTTCCTTCTTTTTGGGACCTTCTAAAATGTTGATTTTTTTGCTAATGATATCTGGTTGTCAACTGGACCTCCAAAATGGGATTTTTTACCTTGGCTGAATGGCAAAGCATGCTGGAACTTAGCTTTTTAATTTTTTTGACTGCCTTTATTGGGGGGTTTTTTTCTTCCATACCGCTAGGTCCGATCAATTTATGGATTATTAACTCCTCCTTAACCCAAGAAACTCGAAAAGCGGTCAAACCCTTTGTTATTGGAGTTGTTTTAGCTGATGCTTTCTTTGCCTTCATTGCAATTTTGGGTTATTACACGATCTTTAAAGAAGTATTGTCTAATAGGCTTATCATTCTTTCCGGGGGCTCCTTTTTGCTTTTTTTAGGGGTCTATACCCTTTTTCAAGCACTCTCTAAAAAGGAGAAAAAACATCAAACAGGGGTTCCTCCAAAGCTCACATCTGTTTCGACCATCAAATATTTTTCTCTTGGACTTTTTCTTTGCGGCTCAAATCCCGGTTTTTTAATGTTCTGGGTGTTCTTCGTCGGCCTCTCGGGATCCCTTTTCCATACACACTTTTCGTCTCACATGGGTCCTTTATTCATTGCTGGTGTTGTGCTTGGAGATATATTTTGGTTCAAAGGCCTCTCGCACTATACAAGCAAGTATACAACCAACTTATCTTCTAAGCTTTTACGGACCTTCCACTTAGTCGCTTCGCTCGTTTTCATCACATTTGGCGTAATTTCTATTGTAAGACATCTCTAACAGTCATAATAATAGGATATTGTTTTTTAATGAGATTTTAGGAATCTGTCTTATGGTACTGCACAAATCTA
>CAILAO010000258.1 GCA_903832105.1 uncultured Pseudomonadota bacterium
CGCTGACTCTCATCGTACAGATATTTATCAATCGGTCTTCCATCACCTATCGCGGAAGACAAACGGCCAGCATAAGCTCTTGTCCACCTTTAACTTTCATGGGCGACGTCATTTTCACACAAGCTCCGCCGAGGCTCAGATTGACGACGTTACCGCTGGCTTTCGGGGCACGTTTTCCACGTCCAGCGCCTTTGCCAATAAGCATGGTTTTAAAATTAACGGGAAAGCGTTTTCCAAGCCTTTGACTGTTCACTAAAAACGTATCAATCCTGGCTGATAACTCATCAAATTTAACGGGCTTTGCAAGCCAAGCACCCGCATCATTATAGGCAAAGAGGTCATTATCCACAGCCTCATTGACAATGCGATCCGGATAAGCCGTGAGAAGAATTGGACCACTATAAAAATGCCTCATCGCGATAATCAACGAGACCCCGTCGACATCTGGGAGATCGAAGTCAACGACACACATCTCAGGTTTTTCTGCTTCAACAAGCCTCATGCACTCACTGCCCGTGCCAGTGACTAGGACACGGCAGCCTGGAATTTTATCTTTAAAGATCTCCGAGGTCATTACAACGCTTGATTTCGAACTGTCTGCGATCAAAATAGTCGGCATTGTTCGTAATCTCCTGCTTTCTAAAATTTATCGAGTGATTAATTCCATTATACCTCTTAACTTGAAGTGAAGTCGATGCACGCTACGCGCAAAAAGTAAAACCATGTATAAAATCGGGATTTTTTTTTAGAGCATCACTAATGCCCTTAAAACCTTTGCTTTATAGTTCGAATTTTGTGCTTTTTAGAAAAAGTCTTCATTCTAAGCACAATTGCTCTACTTTCCTCATGAACTATAAATGATTGAGCGGGGTTTTCCGGCCTCACTTCCATCCATTTTTTGCGAAATATTAACTGGGCAACGCCCTGGTCCCTAAAGTTTTTTTCCCAGATTCCGATGCCAAAGACGTCAAAGGAAATGGGATACATGGGCAAGCATGGTGTAAAAATCTTAATCAATGTTGCTTTACTAGTCGTTAGCTTTTGCTTTGGCAACAGAGCCGGCATTTCAGTTACCAATTACTCCACGAAAAAAAATGCTCCCTTTGTGTTCGATGTAACCGAAATTAAGAGAGGACTTTCCCTACCGGTTAAGGAAAAGCAAGAAATGCTTGTGCTCCCACAGAAGCATATCGAACTTAGAGTTAAAAAATCGGTGGATGACGAAACTGTGGAACCGCTTTATCTTAGGCTGGAAAATGATCCTATTTACATCAATAAGCTCAGCGCTCAAATCGCAAAGCCTGGTCAGGTTGAATTGCTGGCTAGGACGCTTAAGGAAAGACTTGATAAAATCGGGGCCACCGTAAATACAAACGATGATAGCAAGCAAAACGAAAATCAAAACACGAATCAAAACTATGTCAAATCCAAAGACATACGCATTACGGAGGATCTCCTGGCTATGATGGAGCCAAAATCCGTTGGTATCGTTTTCGAGAAAAGCCATATGAAGCTTACTTTGACCGAGGGCGCGCTGAGGAAGAATAAGGCGCTCCGTCGCTCACTTTTAAAGCAGCTTAGACCGTTTCTTTCTTCGAACGAGTATAAACATCTTTTAAAAAAGGTTAAAGATGGATCTCGTCTAGTTGTCGACGAAGATCTTCTTCCAAGGTTCGCCAAGAAGATGGTTCGTAAGTACACCATTTACCGTGGGCCAAACTGCTTTCACTCCTCTTTGGCCTTTCAGAGTCCCCTACTTCCGAGTTCCTCCCTGGTGAATGTGAAAATCGAGCAGGGATATCATCGCTCGATGATTAACTACGATGAGTTGTGGCGAGTGTTAAATTTAAACTTTTACGAAATAGATCCACGAGAATCACCTCTTCAGTATGGTGACACGATCGTGTTTTTTGATGTTCCCGAGGGGGCAGACCTCTCAAATCCTGATTTTAAATGGATGAGGCATGCTGCATCTTATCTCTTCGGAAATTATACGTTTTCGAAGGGCTCAAAATCTCCCAACACCCCATATTCTGTGAAAACGCTCGACGAAGAATGGCAAACCTGGCAGCGATTCTCAAAAAAGGTTGCGGTGAAGATCTACCGCCGCTCGACTAAAGAAGCCTCAAAAAGACCAGTCAAAACTCTTGTGGATTGGTTGTACTAGTACCCCGTCAAGATTGAAATTGTGGGTTGAGAATCAGGCGAGGCCGGTTCAGTAAACCGTGATCTGGCCGGGGGGCTGGGGACCGGAGACCGGCATACCAAGAACG
>CAILAO010000259.1 GCA_903832105.1 uncultured Pseudomonadota bacterium
CGTGCCGTGCTCGTATCTTTTGCCGCAAAGGCACTCCACTTCATCTTCAAGTTGGCGGAAGAACTCTTTAACAGCTGGGGGTAGCAGCATTGAGATTAGCAGATGCTGTGAATCGATTGGCTTCCCTTCATAATCAAGGAATCGGTCCGATTTCGCATCGCTCATTTGAATGGGGAGCGCTTTTCTTCGGTTGACTTTACCTGTTAAGGCTTTTAGCTTCATCATGAGTGGCTCTCCTAAAGAGTTTACTTGTTAATCCAGTATTTCCTGGATTATAGGAGCCACTCAACTTTAAATTTCAACTATGCCAGGGGCATGCCCCTTTTATAATTTTTTCAACAAACTTAGGAACCATTTTACTCGCAGGCCCAAAGATGTGTTCTCTAAACGAATGACTTATCAATGATTCGTCGAGATTGATTTCGACGGTGCTCGCCCAAGCGGGTATGAAGTTGACAAATCCAGCCGCGGGATAAACATTTCCCGAGGTTCCGACGGCGACGAAAATATCGCATTTTTGAAGCGCCACGTAAATGCGGGTTAATGCAAAAGGGATCTCGTCAAACCAGACAATATGAGGACGGAGGGTACCAGGCTCATTGCAACATGAACATTTTGTGTCTTTCTTGATGTCTGCAGTCCACGAAAATACTTGATCGGATTTTGTGCAGCGCACCTTCAAAAGCTCCCCGTGCATATGAAGTAGATTCTTCGAACCCGCACGCTCATGAAGATTATCCACATTCTGAGTGACAAGAAGAAACTCGCCCTTCCATCGACTTTCAAGCTCGGCGAGCGCCTTATGAGCGGCGTTCGGCGTAACTTTTGAACTTTGAAGCTGCGCTCTTCTTGCGTTGTAAAAGGCATGTACCAAGTCGGGGCTACGCCTGAAGCCGGATGGAGACGCAACGTCTTCGATTTTGTGGTCTTCCCAAAGGCCGTTTTGATCGCGAAACGTCTTGATCCCTGATTCTGCCGAAATTCCAGCGCCAGTTAGGACGACCATTGAATTAGAAGGCATTTCAAACCTCTTTGGTTCATTTTATTTAATTCGGGAAAATCCAAATTAAACACTCTATATAATAGGAAAAGGTTTTTCTTCCTATATCTCTAGAGTGACCATAGTAACCAGATGGTTAAGACAATTTTTGTCATTCAGGTTTTATAAAACACCAAAATCGTCGGCTGGTTTAAAATATATAATCCTTTGAGATCAACGGGTTGTGATTTTCCGACAAAATTTGTCCTAAATGTTTCCGATAAGCATTCAGTGTGTTTGAAGCATTTTTTTGGCAAGGAGCCATCGTCATGACAAAGCAATATAAAAAAGAGGGAACAAAAGTCGACCGATTGCTTGAGTTTTTCTTTCTTCTTCTTAATTCCTCGGCAAACATTCCATATTCGCATTTTTTGGACGAGAAGTGGGGAGTGGATCGAACCGTTAAGAGGCTTGTTGATGATATTAACAACAGCTGGTTTCGATACCGCGGTCAACCACTTTGCGAGATTGTCGATTCTTCCGGGAACAAAACAGAACGGGGAGAGAGGTTTATCAGACTTGTTGATCGCAATATTAATTTTGACATCGGCAACGCGAGGCGTCTTTCGTCGCTTAGAGCCTTGGTCGAATTTGGCCGTCTTGTTAAAGGTAGTGCTCTTGGAATTGAATATGGATCTCTTTTGGATGCTTTACTGGGCGAAGTTGGTAAAGACCTTAAAAAGAAAGAGCAACGTCTTCTACACGCATTCGAACGAAAGTTTTTCTACGTCGGAAAAGGCATGAAAGACTATGCGTCCGGAGTTCCACGCGATATTTTCGACGATGTTTATTCCGCTCTTCTCGTCGAACAGTACATTGAAGTAACGACTCATAACGATGAGACGCACATCTTAAAACCCCTATCAATTGTGATGTTTAATAACGGACTTTATCTCGTGTGCTTATTCAAAGATCAAGAAGATGATAGTAAGCCTTATATTTATAAAATCGAGTCTTTCAAGTCTTCAAAAATACTGCGAAACGAGAAGTTCACATATCCTGTTAATTTCGATCCACAAAAACTCTTTGAAGGAGGTTTTGGGCTTATTTTGGGTGATAAATCTAAAATGACCGAAGTCGTTCTTGAATTTTCGAAAAATAAAAAAGTTCAGACCTACGTGCGGGAACGTCGGTGGACACCAGTCGATCAGTATGAACCGCAAAAAAATGGCAAACTCCGTATGACGTTTAGAGTCACCGATCTCACAGAGGTCAAGTCGTTTGTCTTGTCATTTGGATCAGATGTCGAAGTGATACGTCCCGCATCGTTCCGAGAAGATGTCTTAGGGACCGTGGCTAAAATGGGACAGCTTTATGATGATGGAAAAGCGGCTTAGCTGGATTGTATCAAAAATAGAGGCGTTATCGTCGAGTATTAAATTTCAATAAATTTGTAAAAACTTGAGTAGGAGCATTTGAAGGATGTTTATCCAACTTATTCAGTTTTGGATACTATCACTGTGGAGGAACCGTAAAAAATCTCAAGGATTTGACCGGGATGACTAGACTCGAACTCAGTAGCCTCAAGCGTGATAGTACCGAGTCATATCCAGCCACTCTCATAAAGTCGAATTTTGGGAATGAAGTCAATGGATTTGCTGAAAATCCCGGTCTAATTTCTTTTAGTATGGACTTGCCAATGCTCTCCGTTTACTATATTTGGCCGACAGGGGGGTGTTTTGAAAAGAAAAATTGTATGTGTAATATCGGCAGCAACGGGCGATCTCGTTATCGTTGGAGAAGATGAACTTCAGCATGCAGCAAGACACTTTGTTTTGCCTCGTAGTATTCTTGTTGAGCTTCTTACGGTCATATTAAAAGATCCTTCTGAAGTTTTTCTCGACACTTCTAAACCTTCAAAATTGTACAAAATTTATTACAAGCTTGAAGATAACCGTTATTTGCTTGTCATTGTTAAGATTCTCAAAGAAGGTGCTTTTTTCGCCAGCATGTATTCTACGGGAAAAAAGGTGAAAGCCAGACACTCGAAGATGAAAAGGATAAAAATATGAAAAAAAAGCCAGACATTTCATTTCGAACCTTTGGGGGATCTGGACCTCTTTCCATTTACTGGTTTCCGGGACCTTATGGTGATGCGATTGAAGCCTTGAAGGGAGACGGTGTCGCTTGGCTCTCGCCCAGCGGAGATCTTTTAGGTGTAGAGTTTGACGATGTCGATGAAAATAGCGATCACCAAATCATCACAACGCCCGGTGGATATTCTGTCGAAGTTTCCGTTAAAAATAAAAAAGTTGACGTTGATCTTAAAAAGTCTAACCGCGTTGCCTAGATACCAACAGATTTAAGAATAAATCATTTCTAATATCCCACATGACGCACCGTTAGGTGCGGAATGTGGGTAATATCATTGAGATATGAATTTTCGACAAAATTTGTCCTGATAGTTTCCGATAAGCCTGAAGTGTGTTTGGAGCATTTTTCGGCGGATTGTATCAAAAATAGAAGGGTAGGAGAGCTTATGCTTAACAAAGATCCATCCTATGTTATGAGAGTTCTTAAAGTCATGGAAGATATGGACACCGCAGACGTCGAACCGTTTGAAGTAGCCGTGGATCATTTGGTTGACGATTTTGCCGAGGAGTTAAATTCACTTGTGGATGTATATGAAGATCTTGATTTTGAAGCATCCTCTCTCGTTTCGAATGTGACAGACAAAAAGCTAGAAAAGGATAACAAAGAATTTTTGGAGAGACTTTCTAGTTATGTTGAGAGTGTAGACCATGCGTTTAACAAACTCGGAGTCCGGTATGCAAAGTCATGTGAGCAACTTGTCCTGTATCTCGCTAAAGAAAATGAGACCAAAGACAAAGCA
>CAILAO010000260.1 GCA_903832105.1 uncultured Pseudomonadota bacterium
AAAAGGAAATGAAAAAATTTAGCGAAATATTAACCGCAAAAAAATATATCGCCGCAATTTCAAAAATTGATCTAGCACCGCCAAAATTTAATTTGAAAAAGTTGACAAAATCTCTTGAAAAGGAAGGGTTTGAAGTCCTTCTTATTTCAGCAGTGACCGGCGAGGGAATTCCCCAGCTGAAGAGGAGGTTATTTGAACTGGTGTCAGAGATGACAACAATGGCGAAATCGGAGGGGGACGACGCGTGAATAGATCTGTAAAAAATCATAGTGTGGTCAAGGAGCCCGAAGTCATTTTTTTTGGTGGTACCTTTGATCCTCCGCATCAAGGTCATAGAGAATGTATAAAGGTTGCTGCAGGGCGATTTAAAGGTGCATCATTTGTGATCATCCCAGCGTTTGCACCTGCTGGCGTTGATGGGAAGCATAAGCATCCTTTGTTAAGTTTTGAAACGAGAAGAAGATTGTGTGAAGTAGCGTTTTTAGATATTTTTAAAAGTAAAAAAAGAATCATTATTTCATCCGTTGAACTGGGACTTCCAAGGCCAAATTATACAATTAGTACCTTGAGGACTCTTAAACTAAAAGACCCTGCGAAAGCTTGCGGCTTTTTGATGGGAGAGGACCAGTTTTCGTGTTTTGCCAAATGGCGTGAACCACGTGAAATATTGAAATTAGTTAGCCTTGTTGTGGTTAGTAGGTCTTATATCGAGGAGCGTACTCGGAAAAGAAATTCTCTTGAAGATCCATTGCAGAAAAAAGTTCAAAAAGTTCTTCAATCGATGAAGATTAAGACTATTTGGTGCGAGAAGCAGAAATGTTTTTTGAATAAAAAATCAGGCCAAGGTATTTTTTTAATAGAAAAGGATCTCTCAAAGGCCGAAAGCAGCCGTATTAGATCATGTTTAAGTAGAGGGAAAAGGCCGCCAAAAGGTTGGCTTTCAAAAAAACTAGAGAAATATCTGGATGAAGTTGGCTCTGATAAGTATCATAAATGAGTCTTGTTAAAAGGAAATCGGAATGGATGCAATAGAATTAGCAAAACAGGCGGCAATCGCGGCACACGAAAAAAAGGGATCACGAATTATGATCCTTGATCTTCGCGACATGTCTGATATTTGTGATTTCCAAATGATTTGCTCGGGAACAAATACGCGGCAAACACAAGCAATTGCTGATAACATAAGTGCCCGATGTAAAAAGACGTTTGGAATTTCTCCACTCGCTGTTGAAGGGAAACAGGGTGGATTTTGGGTGCTTTTGGATTATGGCTCGACCATTATTCATATTTTTTCAGGAACGTTAAGAGATTATTACGCGATAGAGGAACTTTGGCCCAAAGCAAAAGTCATCACTCTTTCAACTGAATCAAAAGCTGCAACAAAACCAGTACAGACTGAAAGATCGTGAAAATAAAGATAGTCAAGGTTGGAAAATCAGCCGCTAAAGAGATTCATTCCCTCGTTGAGGTTTATCAAAAGCGCCTCAGGGCCTTTTGTCCCGTTGAGTTAATTGAACTTAAGCAGTTTTTGCCGTCTACGTCCAAGAAGCAAAACAACGTGTCCGGGACGGATATGTTGGTTGTCTTGGATGAAAAAGGAAAGATCTGGAGTTCAAGGGAGTTGGCGCAAAAAATTGTGACGTGGCAGAAGGATCCAAGAATTAAATCTGTTGTGTTTTTAATTGGTGATCCTTATGGTCTTGATGAAAGTGTGAAGAAGCAAGCTAGTGAGATTTGGAGTTTGTCGCATGCAACGTTTCCTACCGACTTGGCATGGCTTCTTGTGTGGGAACAGATTTACCGTGCTTTCACGATCTTGAAGGGCACTGGTTACCATCACGAATAAAAAATATGCTCAAATTTTGTCTGTTATGTTTTTCTTATCTTGATGAATATCGTGAACAAGAGTTGAGAAGTTCCTTATGGGCAACAAACTTTTGTTCTAGATGTCAACAGCGGCTTTTGCAATTAACCAGCGGGAAAAGGTGTCTCTTTGAATATAGAGGCGCTGGAACCCCTCAGTTTATGGAGTTGGTTCATTTGTTCGAATACCGAGAGCCTCTCAGAAACCTGATTTTAAGAGCAAAGGTAAAAAGCGACGTGAAAACCATAGAATCTCTTATTCAAGTTGGTCTAAGTAGAATCGAGGTCCAGAAACTGTCAGAATGGGCTGAAATTATCATGCCAATCCCCTCTAGTCTCTGGGGAAGGTGCCGGGGAAGATTTGATATTGCTTATTTATTAGCGCAAGCATTGAGCGAAAAGTATCACAGGATACTTCAGACAGCCCCATTCTCTTGCCATTGGCACATAAAAAAGCGTGCTATGAAAAAAAATCGAAAACGTAAAGAGATTCCAACTGTTCAAAGGTTGTCTAATGATGGTGAGGAAATACAGAATCCCATCACCACAAGCCGCAAAAGAATTCTCCTAGTGGACGACATTGTCACAACAGGATATTCGATGATTTCCATCGCTGAAAAACTTGAGTATTCAGAAGTTAAAGCGCTTGCGCTTGCAGAAGCGCTGAAATAAAATTTTACTTCTTGCGGTCAAACTCTTTTTCCCCAAACTCAAATCCAGAATATTTATAAAGGATGGTATTTTTATTTTGCCAACAATCCGATGGTGAACCCTGCTTTTGACAAAGGCTTGATAGAAACTGTTTCGGTTCTGGAAGCTGTTCCCACACTTGAGGAAGATAGGTCGACTGCCTGCCGTTATATTGGATAATGACACCATCAACATTCGGCTTTAAAACCTTCGGATATTCACTAGGGTCTGAAACGGTCACAAGTTCCGGATAGTCAAGAATAGAAATAGAAACTTCGATATCTTTAAGCTCATCTGGCGTCACGGGAGAAAACCTAGGATCCCTTGACGCCGCTGAGATAGCATTTTCCTCAACGGTCAAAAATAGCGCGCCATCCGGTTTTAGATCCCCAATACATCCTCTGAGATCGCCTTTTTTCTTGAGAGTTACAAAAGCTCCACGAGGAATACGAAGAATAGGAAGTTTGTCTAATGAGGATTTTGCTGTTTTGAAACGCTTTTTCTCTCGAACGAATTCTTCAATAGTGGTCCTGGCGATTTCAAGGAGCTGTTTTTTTTCGTCATGGATCAAGGATAGCTTTTCATGAAAAGCCACA
>CAILAO010000261.1 GCA_903832105.1 uncultured Pseudomonadota bacterium
CAATTCTGGATGGACGATCTCCCTGCACGAGCATTTGAGCGGGCGTAACTAACCAACCTTTCTTGAAAAGAGTCCGGGATCTAAACAAAATCTAGATGCGGGGTCGTAGCGTCGGTATATCCATATAGACATTGTAACACAACGGAAATTTCTGTAAACTGCCGTCATACTTCACTTCTGGATCAGTCATGCATGAGAACATATGCACAGAAAACACAAGCATCGCTCTGCATGCCACCTTGCCAGATTCCGATCATCGGTGAGACAGCAATCCCTGATTTTAAAACCGCATCTCTCTCTTTATTCACACATCCTGTGGCTTTATCGTACTTCATGGATGTTTACAATCTACAACGGACCATGAGGACCTGCATATTTAAAATTCATCACCGCAGAGCCATCGTGCCTGAGACGATCAACGAATAAGAAGAAAATTTCCTCGTAGGTGCGCCGTGTCTTGTCTGATACATCAAGGGTTTCAAGGAATTCGTTAATTGCTTTGCAGATGTCGGACGGATCGTCGAATTGTTTGTTAGCCATGAAAAAACCTCTTCTCTTCAAATTGGCGAATAATGGTTTTGTAGCTGGTTGTGAAGGATTTTTCAAGCGCTCTCTGTTGCGGTTGGCTCGATGACTGTCTAAGACGGGCGAAATCATGCATGTTCCCATCAATACCTCATCCGCCTGAAAGAAGTCTTCTCAATTTCCAGCCAAAAGTCACCCAGATATTCGGTGTTTTTCAACAGCGAATTCCCGAACACGCTCTATTTATTCTTGAACTAATCAGAAAAACTATGAAAAAAGCATTGATCAGCTTAGCGCTTTCTTTAAGTTTAACATCATGACGCAAAATCAAGATGATCATGTAAAAAATCATTGCTTTTTAATGGATAAAAGTGGCAAATGGAGCCTTTCTCCTGTTTACGACATTTTATATACGCCAAGAGGTAATAAATGGTTTGGTGGCGGACAACAAATGGACAAAAACTGCCTCCAAAAAATAAATTCGACCTAAATCGGAATTGATCCAAGTTCGAATGATGAAAAGAATAGACATTTCAGTTATATATATATTTATTCGACATTTCTTCAAATTTTAATTAAAGTTTTATCGAAGTTATTCCGATAAGTGTGTTATAGTATGGTTGGAAGATGATAATCTCTTTCAAGTCGATGTTAAAGTTAATGAATTTAACGTGTTACGGAGCAAGAGGTAAGTATGTACCCTAAACAAATAGCCAAAAAACCAACGAAACTGCTCGTTTATAACTTTGGTATCCCATCGGGGGAATTGAGACGAACTTCCAAAGGTTATGAGTTCAAATATTTGGCCAGTTATCTTTCCCGACCAACAGCTTCATCTATAGCTCATCTTCTTCCTCTTAGGGAAGAGCCCTATGAGTCACAAAAGTTATTCCCCTTTTTTGAGGGACTTTGCTTTGAAGGAGAGCTTTTAGCGGCTTATTCCCAGTCTTGCCGAATTGATCCAACTGACTATTTCACCCTTTTGGCCAATTTCGGTGAGGATACGATTGGTTCGACCACGTACGAGGTGATTGAATGAGTTTAACAGAAAGGAAAAACAATACTCCAAGATGTCTTCGTTGTCTTGAAGATCTTGCGTCCTCAACCGAGATTGCGAGTGAGTATCATCAAGCCTGCTCAAAGCAGCTTTTTGGAACTGAGAATCCTCCTAAGCTACTAATTACGCGATCGGAATTAATAGCAAGTTTAGGGGAGCCACTTGCCCCACCGTCCGAAAAAACAAAAGTTTCAATTTCTGGCCATCAACCGAAGTTTCAATTCTCAATTCATGGAGGGAAAGTTCAATTTGGAGATAAGTCATCGACATTTATTTTGAAACCAAGTCCCGAAAAGTTCCCAAATTGCGCTGCCAACGAACATGCAATGATGCTTTGTATGGCACAAATGGGGCTTCCAACTCCTCCGATGGGTCTTCTTCGTTTGCTTGATGGTGAATTGGCTTATGTGATTAAACGATTTGATAAAGATAGTGTCGGGCAAAGGATTTTGCGTTGCGAGGACATGGCACAAATACTCGGGCGTCAACGTGATATCGATGGTCAATATAAATATGACGGAACGTACGAAGAGACGTTTGAAGCAATTCGCGTAGCGTGTAATGGCAACATCGAGGTTTTGAAAGATGCGATAAGAAGACTTTATGCTCGATTTATATTAGGAGACGGAGATTATCATCTAAAAAATATTTCACTTATTGCCCCATTAAACAGTCAGGCATATTCAGGCTTATCACCTGAATACGATGTGGTTTGCACCGAAGTCTATAATCATTTTTTGCCTGAACTCGCATTGGAAGGTGGACTTTTTTCATCAGAACCTACTACCACACCTAGTTTTGACGTTAACGGGTTCAACACGCTTGGAGATTTTATAGAGTTGGGGAAAAGGATTGGCGTTGATCAAAAAATAGTTGAGGGGTTTGCGCAAGAAGCGACTCGATGCCGCCCCGAGATTGATCTAATTATACACCGAAGCTTTCTTTCTCCATTTCAAAAAGCGGCCGTGATGGAGGCTTTTACTAAACGTCGCAAAAAGAGTGACGCTTATGAGTCAGCTATCAAAATTGGTGAATTGAGTGTGTGTGATGAAGAAAAAGGAAATAGAATAGTCGCCCCTGCTTCGGACAAGGCCAAGGACTCATCTTCCAATGAAAGATTTTGTGTAAACCAAGCCACGTGCTGTAATCCCGATCCCAAATTAAGACCAACAAAATTGAAAAAAAATGGAGATATCTGTTCTTACTGCGAAAAGGAAAATAAAAGGAATAATCAATGAGACCAAAAATTGAAAAAAAGAAAGAAAAAGCTAACGTGATCCAAGTTCGCATGACGGAAGAACAAAGAAAATTAATCGATAAAACGGCTGACTCCTTGGGATTATCCGTATCAAGCTTTCTTTTGAGTTCGGCATTGGAGAAAGTTAGGATGATTAAGGGAGAGTGAGAACAGATATCTCCATTTTTTTTTCAATTCCCCGCCCCAATTTTATAAAAATTAATTCACTGCTTCTCGTCATGACTTTTTCTGTTTTAGCTCACGAAAATTCATAATGGTCAACCAGCCTTTTCCAGGGAATACTAAGGTTTTTCAGGACAATTGTGTAAGCCGGAAAGCGTCGGTGGCGATTCATTCCAAGCATTCTCAGGAAGTAGTTCCTCTCTCGGAGTGAATGTTATCTTTTACACTGGACAGATTCCGCAGGAAACAGATTTATTCGCTGTGATCCTGTTTATTTTGGCTTCAACTTGAAACGTTTGGAGTGCATTTTGTGCTGCAATCGTCCATTTTCCAGAATAGACCTCGAACGGCGTG
>CAILAO010000262.1 GCA_903832105.1 uncultured Pseudomonadota bacterium
CTTTTTTGTAATAGTCTTCCGACTCGGTTCAATTAATTTTTAACGTCAAGCGAGGGAGGGATGTTTTGAAGTACTTACTAAGTTTTCTCCTGTTTTTTAGTTTTTCCTTGCCCGCGCATTCCAACGATTGGACCCACATCAGACTCCAGAGCACGGATGGTACGAAAATCGCTATCGATTTCATCGCCTATAAGGAACAATACACGTACGGACCTGTTTGGACTGCAAATCCAGTCTGGATCGATGTTACAAGGCAGGGTCTCCGGGACTCCCGCCATGTTCGTTTGGTCCTTAAAAGCTTCTTCCTAACGGAATTTTCTCATCTTACTTACTATAATCAAGAACCGGAAATCCGCGAACTGACTCTAAACTTCGCAAATGACACTCGCTTCACAGGAGAACTGCCATACGGATTGAAAACCTGTATTTTGTACCGCGTCCAAGAGCTTTTGGTTCAAATCGATAATGAGTGGCTTGTTGACCCGATCAGCGGCACTTCCATCTTTAAATTTGATATGGCTGCGGCTGAAAAGGCTCGCATTGAAAGCAATAATCCGCACTGATGATCCCGCAGCATAAAAACTGTGACATTTTAATCATCGAAGGCAACATCAGAACCATGAATGCGAGCTTGTCTCAAGCCTCGTTTATGGCCATAAAAGATGGAATTATTATCGATATCAACAGTGACGATGGATGGAAAAAATATACCAAGTCCGCTAAACGCGTCATTCAACTTCGTGGGAAAACGATCATTCCGGGATGGATAGAATGCCATGCCCATTTACTTGGCGTTGGAGAGGCTCAAAGCATCCTTGATCTTCGATCTGCGAAGAGTGAAGTCGATGCCGCAGATCTCGTTGAAATGGCAAAAAAAAAGTTTCTTTCCAAATCAGCACGCAATCAAGATCACGATCATAAGCATCATCGTTGCCATTTAGACTCCAGTCGTCCCATCAAGCGGTGGCTCGTCGGACGCGGATGGGATCAAAACCGCTGGCCGGGCCAAGCAATGCCAACCCAACACTCCATCTCAAAGAACAGCGCTGATGACCTTCCGGTCTATCTCACGCGAATTGATGGCCATGCTGCATGGGTCAATAAAGCAGCGCTTTTAGAATCAAGCATCACGAAGGAAACAAGAGACCCCGTAGGAGGCCTCATTATACGCGATGGATCTGGGGTCCCGACCGGAGTTCTCATCGATACAGCGATGGATCTTGTCTATCAAAAGATCCAACATGAAATGAATAAAGATAGGGAAACGAAGCGAAACATCCTGCGGGAAATGATTTCTTCTGCTATAAGCGAGTGCCTCCGTCTCGGTATAACAAGCTTTCATGACGCAGGAACCGATCAAGAATCGTTTGATGTGCTGCAAGACCTCGCAAGGCAAGAAAAACTCCCGTTAAGAATATACTCTATGATCGACGCCCGCGACCGCGATTTTTTGGAAGAAGCTCTTGAGCTGGGTCCCCTTCAACACCCGTTTTTGTCTCGTCGGTCAGTGAAATATTTTGCTGACGGCGCTCTCGGCTCACGCGGGGCTTGGATGAAGCATCCTTATGCAGCTCTAAAGGAAAGAGGTCTTTTACTTCTCCGGGAAGATGAATTTCAGCGAGATTTAAAAAGACTCGCAGAAAAGAGGTTCCAGGTCGCTACGCACGCGATAGGCGATGCGGCTAATGACTGGATCCTGACTGCCTATGAAAAAACCCTGAAAAATGCACCCAAGGACTTACGTTTCAGGGTTGAGCATGCACAGATCGTGGATCCCTCAGATATTAAACGTTTCAAAGCTCTCGATATTATCGCCTCAATGCAATCAATCCACTGCACATCCGATATGCCATGGATCACAGACTTTCTAGGTCAAGAAAGAGTGGCCAAAGGCGGACTCTATGCTTGGCAGGACTTTCTTCGCGCCGGGGTTACATTAGTTAATGGTTCCGATGCCCCAGTTGAATCTCTTAACCCCCTTGATGGATTTTACGCCGGCGTAACAAGGCAAAATGACAAGAGTTGGCCAAGTGATCCCAAAGATGCAGGTTGGCACCACGATCAAAGAATGACCCGAGAACAGGCTTTAAGATCATATACTTCGAGCGCTGCTAAGGCTTCCTTCGAAGAAAGGGTCAAGGGATCTCTTGAGGTAGGCAAATGGGCTGATTTCGTGCTACTGTCCCAGGACATTATGACGATTCCACCACAAGAACTTTTAAAAACCAAAGTGGTTATGACGATCGTTGGCGGCTCAGTTGTTTTCGATAGCGAACTCGATTCATAGAAAAGATACAATCATGACGGAAAGTGACCATAGACAATCAGGTAAACTCACGCGTCAATTTAGGCTTGAGCTCTCAAAAAACATTTCCCCCGAAGCCCATGAAAGCCCTGAAGTCCCAGAGGTCGAGGAATCAAACCCTACATCTCGCTCAAGAGGCTTCTCATGTGCACTCTCGGTGAGTCGGCCTTGTTGCAAAGGTTTGGGCTTTAATCTTGGTATTGAGGGGTCCTATGCTTTTGTGACATTATGCCGGTGCGTCACAACTTGTCCGATTTGCATGGGCAAAACCATCCTCGTTGATAAGGGTTTTGCAAGAGACTGCAGGCAACCTTCGCCAAGACGTATTGTTGATGCCATAAACACCGCTAAAATTCCTGCGCGGTACGCTCAGGCATCTCTCGAGTCATTTGATAATACCACGGGTAACTGTCCAGAAATTGTCGAAGTGCTTAAAAAGTGGGTGAGAGAATTTAAACCTATCGGTTCCAAGGGAATTGTTCTAAGCGGTCCAGTCGGAGTTGGAAAAACCTTTCTCCTCGCCTCACTCGCAAAGGTGCTGGCATTTCGAACGTTCTCTGTAAAATTTGTCGACTTCTTTCAGCTTCTCAGCGAGATCAGGGCTGGTTATGCCGGCGGTCAATCAGAGAGCGACCTGCTTCAGCCGCTGATTCGCGCTGATGTCCTGATCATCGACGAACTCGGCAAAGGACGAAACAACGACTTTGAGCTAACAGTCCTCGATCAGCTAGTGATGGGGCGCTATAACCAAAAGAAGACCATCATCGCCTCGACGAACTACTCTCTGAAAGAGAAACCAAGTAACGCTCAGTATAATGTTGATTTGGATCAAGACTACGGACGCCGCGGAGGCTTCGCGCCAGAGGCATTTGATAGCCTTGAAAGTCGCGTTGGGAATCGTATTCTTTCGCGGTTTTACGAAATTGCCCATTTTGTTGAATTGACGGGTGACGACTATCGCAAAAAGAAAACTCCATAATCATCTGTTACGAATCATACGGAATTATTATGTTACACCACGCCAGCACCTGCTTTTTAAGTCATCTTCATGAAGAAAAGGGCGGGTGTCTTCCGGGGATCATCATAGAGGGACCAGAACTTCGTATTAAGCAAGATCTCTTCTCATGCTGTGACGGTTCGGGCTCAAGATTTAACGAAGTTTCAAACGGTGTCCCTCAGGGGAGCGTTTCACGTTGTGATCTCGTAAGACGTTTAGCGTCTCTCCGCCGCCTTGTGGGACTTTTCAGAAAGCGTTGGCCCTTTGTGTCAAATCAGATGAACAACCCAGGAAAAGCCGTGGAGCTATTTTCAATAAATCGTTCTATCGAGCAAACGATTCAAAAGAGACTAAGCCGCTACAACGAAGGTTCTTCTTCAAAAAAAGGTTTCTTTATTATCGAGAGCGAAAAGGAGCATCTAAAACCAAGCATTCTCTGGGGGGCCGCGCTGAGGGCCGTGTGGTTTTTTGGCTATGACGCACATGTTTTGAAATTCGGTCAGGATAACAGCTCTGCAAAAACTAATTTTTTCAAGGAGGCTGACTCCCGCACTGGACGCCCCATCGTTTGTTTTCTTGAGAAAGTTGAAAAACTTTGGGATCCCGGAAGCGCCTTTGATTTAGAGGCACTAATCTCCTATTGTTACGATCGCTGTATCCCACTGTGGATCGAATTTATCGTCAATGACTCAGGTGACAGTTCTGAGACACCGCCTCCTTTAGCAAACCGATTTTCAAAACCCATCTCAAGACGTATTGCGAACCTCAAGGCAAAATCCCCTCTCGAATGGCTCTCAAAGCAAGCAAGGCTGAAACTCGAAACTATTTCGGATGACCTCAATGGCACCCAAAACCGCCGTTAACATCCTGATATGATGGATTAAGATTTCTTAATCCGCCCTTAATAAAAACTAGCTGTCAGACTAGTGCTCTATGTTTTATAGTCAACCGATCAACTCGTTTAGATGAGGTAACAATTATGAAAAGATGCGTGCGTTGCGTCATGCCAAACACAGCCCCGATGACCTACTTAGATTCAGAGGGTGTTTGCAATCACTGCAAATATTGGGACGAGAACGGAAAAGCGTTGTCTGACTTCACCCCATTAAAAAAAATGTTTGAAGAAAAGGTTGAACGCATCAGGGGAAAATATGAAAAATATGATGCCATCGTCACCGTTGGCGGCGGAAAAGATGGATCCTACTTGGCTCATACTCTAAAAAATGATTATGGGCTGCGCGTCCTCGCAGTCACACTCGATTATGGTTTCATGCCTAACGAGTTTGCGC
>CAILAO010000263.1 GCA_903832105.1 uncultured Pseudomonadota bacterium
CCTTTTGACATGTTTACTGTTATCTGTGGATTTAACAGATTGTTAACACCTTGATGAAATTCATTTCCGGTTGATTGATTATTGCTAAAAAACAAGGTATTGGGTCCGTAAGTGAAACCTCCGTTAACAATGTCAAAATGGCCCTGAGATCGAAAAGATTAAGCCGTCCATACGGGCTACTGACGCATTCGGCGAAGACCCTATAAAATGACACGATCGTTCCTGATCATAATATCTTTTTTGCTGTGCCTGACAGGGCAATCTGACGCTTCATCAGCAGAAGAAAAATATTTTGAGACGCGGGACCGAATCATTCACCAATTTGAAAAAACAGGTGCTTCAGAAGACATTGCGGATCGGCAGGCTCTTGTGGAGTTGGAGAAACAGATAAGACCAATAGTTGGGCCTGTTAGAATTCTAGGGTTTGCCGAGCAAGGAAAAATAAATCTGGAAACACTCCTGTCTGACCTAATTGGCTTTGACCAGGTTGACGGGATCAGATTCGATTCTAATTCCGAATGTCTGTTTGTTACCACGAGCGGTTTACTTGGCAACTATTTGAGAAGGCATAGAAACCTCGCTACAGACTTGAGCGAGCTGGCTAAAGATGCCACGTTTTACAGTTCTGTTTTTTATTCAGACGCAGCGGTTATGAACTTTGCGGAAGTTCCCATTAAATATGACGACAAGGAATCAGTTGTTAATGCGTTCCTGGGATTCGTAGGTCAGACCACTGGCCACTTTCTTCCAAAAAATCTTTTCGTATTTGTTACAAAGGGAAACCGGATATTTATGGTCTCCTCCCCTGTGCAAGAGGAAATAAATGAAATCGCAGAATGTAACGATGTGTGGGGTCAGTTTGAAAAGAAAGCTTCAGATGCTTTTGATGCTTATTCCGCTTCCCAGCTCGAAGACAAAAAGGCTCTTAATGATTTCTTTCGATATGAAGAGGAAGGATTCGAAGCCTACAAGAACTGCTTTTCAAGAAAAGCCAAAAACGAACAGTTTTTTGCTCCTTTGACAGGACAGGCCCAATCAATAGTTGATCGCATTCTGAAAGATTGATTCGAGTCGAATGACACCCGACAATTCTTTTCAGGCGGCAACAGTTGGTGGATGTGCGTACGGCAGAGAAAAACCGCCTCTATAAAGCAGTTCATCCACAAGTAAAAAAGAGCGTTTAATCGATTATCGATACTGTCAATCAACAGATTCGGGAAATCAAAAAACAGTTGGATGACGAAATCAAAGGCAGCTAGCTGTTCCCAGAGTAGGTCTTAAGACATCTATAATGCTCTTGGCCGCTTTGCCTGAACTGGGGTAACTGAATGGCAAGCAATATATCAAGCCTTGTAGGAGCTGCGCCCTTCAGCCGAGACAGCGGCAAAATGAGAGTAAGACGAATGGTATGCGGTGGCGGACCAAGTGTGGTTAATCTTCTATATATGGCTGCCATGGTAACTTGTCGTCACAACAACAAAATAATCAGGGAAGTTTATTCCAGACTTCGTAACTCTGGCAAAACTGGCAAAGTTGCTCTAATGGCTTGCATTCGCAAGCTGATCGTAATTCTCAACGCTATGTTGAAAAAGAAACAGCCCTTTTGTGAACTTAATTCTTGACTCGCAAAACAGTAGCTAGCTAAGCCAAAAACCTTACCATGCCCGCGGTTTCAATGCATGTCTATCTCTCCCAAATTGCTGCATATAAAGTTTCTCCCCCAACGTTATATCTGCTTACACAAGTCTGTCGATATCCGTTGGCGGAAAGATCATCGGAAGTCCGCTGGTATCCAGAAGAAGTAAGACCATGACGCGCTTCCCAGGCAGGCCCACCTCTCTTCTCCCATATAGCGGCATAAAGAGGGCTGCCTCCAGAACCATAGCCGCTCACCCAAGTAAGCCTGTATCCTTGGTTGACAAGATTGTCAAAAGTGCTCTGATAATTGGCGCTCGTCATGCTGTGCCTGGCTTCCCACTGTGGGCCAGCGTCGTTTGTCCATACACTATCGTATGTCGGTTCTTGCCCCCCATGTCCAACTACTCTAATCAAGCGGTATCCTTGTCCAACAAGTTCATCGAAGACACGTTGGTAATTGCCGCTCGTAATACCATAGCGTTCTACGGTTGACGACTCTGCGTGTCCAAGGAGTCTGTCGGATTCAAAAATGAAATCATCCATAA
>CAILAO010000264.1 GCA_903832105.1 uncultured Pseudomonadota bacterium
AAGCCGTCAGAAAATCCGACATATGTGATGCTTGTCAAAGAAAAAGGCCGTCGCCTCAAGGGAATGCTTGACGAGGAGGATGCTAAGGAAGAGGGCAATGAACCTGAGCGAGCTAAATTTAAGGAGATGGTTGAAGCGAAAAGACGCGAGAAAATTAGCGCCAATATTAGTTATGTTGTTGATTGTTTACTGCTGGGAAAAGCAATAGAATCGAAAAAAGGCGTTGATGATGAGAGCTTAAAAGCCGAACAGTCAGTTGCTTTTGAGAAATTATTGCCACAAGCACAAACGATTTTGGATAAATATCTCACGCAGAACAATCTCCAGCTTTCTGCGTTACACACAAGAGTATTGAGCCGTGTCGTTATTGATGGAGAAAGGAAGTTGGATCCCGCGGTTGAAGCCGAGATCCGCACCGCACTAATGAACAATGAAACGATCGCACGTGAATCTGAAGAAGAAGTACGTAGTGAGGTTGAAGGCGCAGTCACGGCGATTGAAGCCAGTAGCGAATCCGTCGAAGCGAAAAAAGCGGCCGTTCTCGGTTTATTGAATACAAAGTGGGAAAGTGCGAATAAAGAATTAGCGGGGAAAGCGAAAACAAGAAAAGATGTCATGAAGCTCACGGCCGTTGCCGTTGCTTTGATCGGCGGTTATCTTGTTTCCAAGTTTAGCGGCCAAGAAGCCGGCGCGACCGGCGCAAAACCATCTGGCCCAGGCGGGACCGGTGGTGCTGGTCCCGGTGGAGCTGGTGGTGGAAACGCTGACGGACCATTCAAGCCATGGTCCACAATTCCAGATCCCAAAGAAGCTGGCGATGGTCCGTTCCAACCTTGGTCAACTATTCCTGATCACGTAGAAGGTGGCCCGCTTGGACCAGACTTCCTTGTTCGGGGAGATGCCTTCAAAGCCGGTGAAGGTGTTATCCGGTTTGCGGAACGAGTGGCGAATGGTCATCCAGAATTATTCAAGGGAATGTCTGACGCCCAGATTGAAAAGTGGTCTATTGATTTATTACTCCAAAAAGGTCTAATCACGATTGATAAAGCCAGAGGACTTGTAAATTACAAATTTATTCCACATCCTGGTGATACTGCACGTATTATTAGTGATGCTGCCGGAAAACCAATTGACTTCGAGTTCATGAAGGGTGTCTCTGTTAGTGGTAAAACCTTGATGTCTATCCCGTTTGAAAAATCTGACTTAGCTGGCAGAAGTATCGCTGACCTAGCTCGCGTCGCTACCGAGAGTCGGCCTGGCGATTTAGTCGACGGAATAATTAATCCAGAATTCACCGCTCGAGCCGCCGCTAGGGTCGCCGAGCGAGTCGCAGAAGCGCGTCGAATAAGAGAAAGCCTCGGTGGTGCCGACCTAAAGTACCTCTGGCAATTTTGGAAACCAGATCCAGACGCAATTTTACCAAAAGAAGAACCTTTGCAATGGGGGCTGTGAAAGGGAGCTCAGCCCGGCGTTCCCGCAGCCGCGGTTGAACCGCTGGGCGCCGTTGAGCCGACACTTCCGCCAGTGGCGGAAGTTGCTCCACCAATTCCAGAGTCAGTTCCTGTTCCAGTTAGACCGGAGATAAATCATTTAGTTGGTGGGAAATTCGAGGTTAAGACACTACCCGATGGTAGCACGACGCTAAACATGGAGGGCTCGCTTGTCGGCCTTGGGACGGAAGATATGGTTGATTCTGGTATTCTCAAGCCTAATTTTAGAGAACTAATAATGGCGAACGCAGAGTCTCGTGGCCTTAGTCTGGGGCGGATAATGAATCGAGAAACCTGGATGAAGATGGATTTGGATCGTTATTACATGCTCAGGCAAGGACTAGCGACCGCGCAACAGCAGGGCGATGCCCAACTGGAGAGCGTTGTTCGTTCTAATTTATCGAGAGTTAGTGGTTTAATCGCCAAGCGTTATGGCGACATCCTGCAGTAGAAACACTTCTAAAAAGTTTCTACCAGTTAGAAAGAAAGGGCTGCGGCCCTTTCTTTATTTTGGCCGAAATTTGTGCTAAGCTTATTACGTAGCCTTGACGCAGTAGAAAGTCCAAAGTCAAAAGTCAAAAGTTTTGGAAGAACAGTCCAATGACTTTTAATTTTTGATTTTTGACTTTTAACTTAAAAAAATATGCCCAAATTCATCATCAAAGGAGGAAAAAAACTAAAAGGAGAAGTCCGCGTGAATGGTGCGAAGAACGAAGTTTTGAAAGTCATTGCCGCGTCTTTGCTTTCTGATCAAGAAATTACGATTAAAAATG
>CAILAO010000265.1 GCA_903832105.1 uncultured Pseudomonadota bacterium
GCAAAGTCATTGGCCGAGACGAGGATGGTGATGTTGCCGTCGTCAAAGTGAAAGATGAAAAGTTTAATAAGAAAGGTCTCGCAGCCCTTCCCATCGGCAATTCGGAGGAAGTTGCAGCGGGCGACTTCGTGGTCGCACTGGGTGCACCGTTTAATCTTGAGGCGAGTCTTTCGTTCGGCGTTGTATCTGCTGTCAGTCGAGGAAACCTTGGGATAACCGGCGTCGGGGATTTTATTCAAACCGATGCCGCGATTAACCCAGGAAACAGCGGCGGTCCTCTTCTTAATGTCGCTGGCCAGGTCATTGGCATGAACACAGCGATCTTCTCAAAAACAGGCGGATATAATGGTATTGGTTTTGCGATTCCGATCAACCTCGCTGTTGATATTGCAGATCAGCTCATCTCAGGTGGTAAAATCGAACGTGGCTATCTTGGAGTCAGCCTCCAACCAATGGATACGGAACTTAAGCATGGCATGAATATCCCATCCGAGACGGAGGGCGCTCTTGTCGCAGAAGTCGTTTCGGGCAGTCCCGCTGACAAAGCCGGGATTAAACCTGGGGATGTGGTCGTAGCGACCGATGGTCATCCCATTAAGTCGGTTTCCACGCTTCAAAACACGGTTCGTACCGCAAAGCCGGGAAAGACACTTGCCCTTGAAGTTCTGCGCGACGGGAGCAAAAAGTCGATTTCCGTCAAAGTCGGAAACTGGGCGGGTTCTGGAGGCAGTGGAAGCAAAGAGATTGCATCATCTGCGGACAATTCCTTTGGACTTGTGGTCTCAAATATTTCGGCCAGTCTTCGAAACCGTTTCCAATTTCAAAGTAAAAACGGTGTTGTCGTGGCCGGGGTGGAGTCCGGTTCGGCCGCAGAGCGTGCTGGCCTCGAACCAGGCGATGTTATTGTAGAGGCCAATCGATCTAAGGTTGCAAACACTAAGGATTTCGATAAGATTAGAAAAGGAAATAAAAAACTGCTCCTTCGAATTGAACGGGATGGTAATTACTTTTTCGTAACCTTGAGGCAGGAATAAAGTTGGTTTTCTGTCTTCATTTTGCAACCTGGGGATTCACCGTTGTTGATGAAAGCGAAAGAAAAAGCGGCTAAAGAAAAGAAAATTGAAAAAACTCTCCCAAGTATTGCTTTACGCCGCAGCGGGGTTCTTCTTCATCCTACGTCGCTCCCAGGCCCCTACTACAACGGAGATCTTGGGGAGGAAGCGTATGCTTTTGCAGATTTTCTTGCCGATAGCGGACAAAGCTGGTGGCAAATGCTCCCGATCAATCCCGTGGGACCGGGAGATTCCCCCTATGCCACCGTTTCGACATTTGCTTGCGAAGAACTTTTGATCAATTTAGAAAATCTTGTTAAAAAAGGTTTCTTAAAAAAAACTGAACTCAAAAAACCACACGTAAAAGATCCTTCACAAGTAGATTACAAAGCTGCAAGGTCTTTCCGAGGAAGAATACTCCGTCTTGCCTATGAAAGGGCAAAGACAAATGGCTTCTTTGAATCTTCTGAGGAGTGGAGACTTTTTTGCGAAAGGCACGCCTTTTGGCTCCCTGATTACACACTATTTCAGGCCCTTTCTCAAAAATTCAACACAAACATCTGGGCTCTTTGGCCCCCCGAATACGGTAAGCGTGATCCCAGTACCATCGATGCAGAACGATGTGCTTTGCGTGATGATATTCGTTTTCTAGAATTTACCCAGTTTTTGTTTGACCGAGACTGGTTTGCTTTTAAAACGTATTGCAACAGTAAAGGGATCGGGCTCATCGGCGATCTTCCTATTTTTGTAGCCTCCGAAAGCGCTGATGTGTGGTCAAATCAAGATCTTTTCTATTTGAAGGACGACGGTTTTCCGTCGGTCGTCGCAGGGGTTCCTCCCGACTATTTTAATCCCGATGGACAACACTGGGGTAATGCTCTTTACAAGTGGACGACAATGCGCGCCAGAAATTATGCCTGGTGGATTGAGCGCCTTAAACGTCAGCTTTTGCTTTTTGACGCTTGTCGTCTCGACCATTTTATCGGTTTTTATCGTTATTGGGAGATCCCGTCTGATGCGAAGTCTGCAAAGCAAGGTCGTTGGGTCGAGGGGCCTCGTGAAGATTTCTTCCAGGTGGCAGAAAAAATCCTCGGTCCCTTGCCTGTTGTTGCCGAGGATCTAGGCCTTGTCACTCCCGAGATCTGGGCTCTGCGCGATCAATTTAATTACCCCGGAATGCGTGTTCTTCAATTTGCCTTTGGCGAAGACGGTTATCATATTCCATTCAATTTTACGAAGAATTTTGTCGTCTATACGGGCACCCATGACAATCCACCAATGCTTGCTTGGTATGATGCGTTGCGTGGTGACGTTTTGAAAAGGAAATCTTCACAAGGCAGGACCAAGAAAACTAAAAAAGAAAAAGGGGCTTTAAGCGTTCCTCCCGACCAAGATAAAGCACGGGCAGCGTTCGAACATCTCCATACATATCTTGATCTGCCGCTAACGGCTTCCGCGAAAGATATTTGTCACACCCTCATCCGCGATGCGATGGCTTCAGTTGCCAACATGGCGATCTTTCCCATCCAAGACATACTAGGGCTTGGAAAAAACGCCCGCATGAACACTCCAGGAACTCCCGCAGGAAATTGGCGCTGGCGTCTTCCACAAGAATGGCTTAAATCAAAGCTTTCTGAAGATCTTAACAAACTAACTAAGGCTTGCGGTCGTTTGAGTTAACAAACCATACAGAAAACCGTGGTTATTACGTCGATCGCCCGGCATTCAACCGGGATTTTGCATTTAAGATCGTAGCGAGAAGGCCAAAGACAGCACCGACAAGGCTTGCGAAGAAAATGGCCTGGGATAGTATTATACATACAGACCAGGCCATTTTCTGAGCGTAACGCAGGCGGTGCGTCGGTTTTGGGCTTCGCAGTAGATCTTAAATGCAAAATCCCGGTTCAAACAAGGCGACAAAATTTTCTTCTCTGCTGCTTATGAGGCAACGGGAAACGAAGAAGGTCAGAGCCGAGGTGAGGTTACCAGTGGATCAGATGGAAACCTCTATTATCGTCAACTCGAAAACGTAACAGCTCAACTTCTTCTCCCGCCGGGGCTTGCATGGGGTGACTCAGGACCCGGAGAAGGGACAAGTCTCTGGAATCTCACCAGATTTGATCGCATTATAAAAAAATATGTCGCTTTCGGAGGCGGGGGATCGTCGAGTAGTTCAGGAGAAAAAGGAAGCCGTAAAGGGATTTATAGCAACCTTAAGGTTAGCGAAGTCGACTTTGATGGGGGCACTGCTGGCGAACAAGTTAGTAACCAGAAAGTTCTTGAAGTTGCCCTTCAGAAGTCAAATCCCGACAGTTCCGACTCCAACGTCAGGCTCTACTTTAGAGAGGGTATTGGGTTCATCGCCTATGCCTTTACAGAGGCGGGTTTCCCAGGTGGAAGCGTCAGTATGTTCGTCAAAAATTGATGATCGGCCAAGCCTCCAATTGAAATCGTGTTTGCTTAGATGTATGATGCCGTCTACTTATTGAGAGGGAGGTCTTCATGCATTTTAGCCCCAATAAAATCCACGACGTCATGGGCATCTGTAATGCACTCATCGATATACTTATAGAGGTCGACGAATCCGATCTCAAAGAACTGGAACTTCGAAAGGGTGTCATGCATCTTGTCGATCGAGAACGACAACAGAAAATCCTAAATCACGTCAAAAATAGGAAGCAGACTATTGAGCTCGGCGGTTCCGCTTTGA
>CAILAO010000266.1 GCA_903832105.1 uncultured Pseudomonadota bacterium
CAATTCCTTCAAAGGTCACTTTGTTTGGCAACGTAACATCAACAATGTATGTGTTGGCGGTCGTAGAACTGTTCACACCACTTACTTTTGCTTTTCCAGTAGGGGTGAGTCCTAATCGTTGAACAACCTCTGGTGCAATAAGTGACCCAGATGCGCCAGTATCCCAAAGCGCAATGATGTCTACCGCTCGTGGTGATCCTGATGGGATTTGAAGACCCTGTGAATGGGCAATTGTAACCTTGGTGCACAACGAACTAGGTAGACCATTATATTGAATTGTGAAAGCGTGATGGAAAACAGCCATTAGGCTCCCATCTTACAAAGATGCTCTAGAGTGGAATCGAACGACAGTTTCTTGTCCCAATGGCGACACATCTTGAATTAGAAATGTTCCTAAAAGATGTTTTTTTACTGTTTCGCGTGCGGCTTCGGCTGCTGAGTCATACTCTCCTACGACGCTCTCACCTACAATAACAATGAAGCGCTTTTTAGCAGACTTAATGAGTTGATCTCTGTTTTCTTGATAAAATTTAAATTCTCGCTCTAACATAGATCCCTCCACGGAAAACCCGCCGAATATAGCACCTAATCGCTATTTTCGCACAAATATTTTTTAAACGATACCAGCCACCCTCTAGATGACTGCAACCATTCAATATGGTTCGGATAAAAACGCTTAATATATAGCGAGAAAATTCTTGGTTCCCATCGGTCGGAGTCCCTTTTAAGAACAACAAATTAAAAATCCAACCTAAGCCCCACCGCTACTCCCTTTAGAGGCAAAGGAGCAATAACCTGCAACCATAAGTCTAGGGCTATTCTTCGGGCTACATACGCCTCAAAGCTTAACGTCTTCTCATCGAAATTCGGCACAACATTAACCCCAACAGGAAAATTTGTCCCTTTAGAGATCAGGGTCTCTTTTAATGATTCTTTAGCCGTGTCCTTTGTGTGTTCAACGATCTCGATTTTAGAACTCCCATCGGTTTTTTTCTCAATATGCGTCACCCGATCCACGTAAACAGTTTGTACCCTATCTACGATTTTTGATTTTATAGATTGCCGACCGGCGTAAAAAGAACCGCCGACTAATGAAAATAAAGCCCCGGCATAGAACATGTATTGAATACTGCTGCTTTAACATGAAAAGAAAACCTTCTCATGTTCGGATGGATACGCAGTTGATTGAGCCTACTTTGCTCAAATCACTTCGTTGACTCTACTGTGACTGTCGCAAAACCAGAACCAAAAAAAGCTGCACCTTCGGTAGCGGCCGCAATAATACTGTACTCTCCTGCAACATCCGGCATTTTAATCTGGATTTTGGCAACACCCCGATCGTTTAGTGCGATCGCAGGATTCCAATAGTACGAAATGGCATTAGCTTCCGCCCAGCCTGAGCTATGTGTATCGCGGGCAAGATCTTCTCTCTCATATTCACTTTCCACATTACCTGTACGACCTCTTCTGGTAAGGACATCCTCGAAGGTTTCCGGAATCGAAAGCAATGTGCTATTTTTTCTTAAAAAGAAACCATAATTGGATATTGTTTGAACAAGATTTGTCTTTATATTTTTGGGATCTGTGTTGTAGAAGTTCCATCTATGCCTGTCATAATTTTTGCTGCTTTGACTCACAACAGCAACGGCGCCAGTTCCACTATTAAATGGCGCTCGATCCGGTCTGCGTGCGCGAAGCGTGACTTCAGCAATCTCAGAAGCTCGAAACACCTGCTTCGCTGACTCCACTTTGACGACAAGTTTTGTATCCACCGAAATCCATGATGATCCGAGTCGAAAATGTGTTGTCTTCTTTTCTTGTTGGTCGTCAAAAGATCTTTTGGCAACGGACATGGCAGTAACATGAACGCTGGGTGCATATAACAATGTGATAGGCAATGATGTCGATGCTTGCGGGCTAGCAATATTCTGAACATAAGAATTCAGCACTCCTTCACGCTCCAGCGTGATGAGTGCTGTACCGAAAAAATCCGAAGTGCCAAGCGTCAGCATCGCAGAAGAACCTGGAGCAATTGACTCTTTTGGCAGAGTTACCGCTAAAGAACCTTTTTGTTCCAAACAATCCCAATCCCAACGCATCTCAGCTGGCACTGTAACGGAATCCTGTGAACCTAGCCCCGAGCTGCTTCCCTCGCCACTCAATACAAGGGGATCACGTAAATGGATACTATCTCCTTCGATGGTTTTGTTTTTTTTTGTTTTTTGATTTGATGCAACAAAAACGAGATCATAGCGACCCGTGGGGATATTGGGGGGAGCTACCCATTCGCTTAAGGAAACGCCGCCTTTTGTCCAAACAAGTGGGATCGTGAATGAAACATTCTGATCTTCGTGCCTTATCTGAACATGCTTGGGCAATGATGCTAATGGCGGGATTCTGGGCCCATAAAAAGAATATTCCCGTGCGTTATGTTTCATCCGAAGTGTCTGACCAGACGCAATGCTTTCGCGATCGAAAAAAGAAAATATTTCAATGCTGTTTTTTTCGTCTTTTTGTTCATAGTCATCACTCACAACAAACGAATAGTCCGACGCCTTCTCAGCAACAAAAAACAGCCGTTTTTCTCGATCGCCAGGCTTGCAGCGATTGAGATGGCGTGGCGGAAGACCCTGCAGAAACGCCAGACCATCTTTGTCCGTTGTTGCTCTGGTTAGAAACTTTCGGCCGCAGGAAAATACCGCGACATTAACACCTTCGACAGGTTCAGAGGTATCGACATGCGTGATCCAAACAAGCGATTTTTCTTCGCCCCGCTTAACATGAATCGCAAGATCTGTTGCGAGAATTAAAATGACCTTTGATTTAGCAAAAGGTTCACCCTGAACAGGGGTTAGCTTGCTTTTAATTTCAACAAGATATCCTCCAGGTCCTGGAAGAGCCACTGGAACAATGGAACGAGAGAGAGCGTCGGAGACATTTATGTTTTGAAAAGTCCGTTTTTTAAGATGTTGAGCGGAACGAAGGTCAAAGGCAGCTTGTGGCATAAGATACCAATCAAGGAATTTTGGCCAAACCGGTTTCTTCAGGTTAAATGTAGACAAAAAACGATTGCCGTTGGATTGCTTTTCGCTTTGGATCAAATTTAACACGCGTATGGAAAGTGATTTTGCACGGGAGACTGCCACAGGAAATTCTGCCTTTGGGGACGCCGCAAGCAAGAAAAAATCAGCCGGCACGATGAATGTGCCGTTATCGGATGGTTTGACGTCGGTTTTCTGAGCGCTTGCCAGAGTCGTAAAAAGAATAAGAACAGCCATGACGGCACCACGAACCAATTTCAAACGCTTTCTGCCATCATGGATTTCGATAAGTTGTCTTAGACTCATAATGTCATAGAACTAGCCGACGGAAACCTCGCGCCACCGTGATCGTGGGTGAATCTTACATCATTCTCATCGTATGTGTCGTCATGCGGTACAGGCGGTGGAAGCGTCTCGCTCATCATGACGTTCCACAAGACCTCAAACATAACTTTTGAAATATCCGTCAGTCCCGGATAATTGATTCTATTCGGTGTGTCGCCGGGGGTATGGTAATAAGATTCATCTCCCGTAAAGAGCCAGACGACCGGGATGCCTCGACGCAGAAACGGCATATGGTCCGAGCCACCGGAGGCATCTGCCGATAGATTAGGGGAAATTGTCGGATATTTTTTGCAAATATTTTGAATAATCGTTTCATAAACGGCGTTCGAACTACCACCTTCGAAGTAGAGGTTCTTGTTCCTTAAGTAGCCAACCATATCCAGGTTGATCATGTAAACTGATTTGTACTGGGATAGGGAGTGCTCAACATAATAGTACGATCCCACCAGCCCCTCTTCTTCCGCCGAGAACGCAATAAAAATAACCGTGCGTTTAAAGTAATCGCGCACAGCCGCGGCGGCCTTCACAGCCTCAATAATGGCAGCGGTTCCGGAGGCGTTGTCATCAGCACCGTAATAAATGAAGTTCCCATTCTTTCCCAAATGATCAAAATGCGCACCCACCACGATGGCTTCATTTTTTAATGCTGCATCGTTTCCTGGCAAAACGCCGATGACATTGGTTGTCGTGTAGGAATCCTCCGTAAATGTTTGCAAATAACTATCACCAAACGTCGGTCGTAAACCGTACTCCTTGAACTTACCGGCAATAAACTCCGCAGCCTTGGCATTGCCAGGCTGGCCGTTTCCTCTACCCTCCAACTCCTTAGAGGCCAAATAATATAGATTATCCTTGATGCTTTGTTCTTGGATGCGACCCAATGCCTCATCCAGTCCCATAGCTGCTG
>CAILAO010000267.1 GCA_903832105.1 uncultured Pseudomonadota bacterium
ATATGTTCGCATTCTTTTGTCCTCTCTTCTTTTCTTCTACGCCTTCACATCATACGCCCTCACAATATTAAGCTGGAACACGAAACATCTTGGTCGTGATAAGTATCTTGCCGACGAAGCTACGCTTTTACTCCGAGACGCTGATATCGTCACATTTCAAGAAGTCGCCACCTCTGACAAGGGTTTAGTCGCTTTAAAGCGAATGGCGGAGCTGATCGGAGAAAAAACAGGAGACTATTGGTGCATGGGTCTTAGCGAAATCCCTACCGGCGGTAAAGAACGCTACGCCTACCTCTGGCGTAATGGACGCATCAGCTATATCAAGACCGATGGAACAATCATCCAGGATTGCAAAGCCCATAGCGACGGCAGCGCCTTTACTATAAGGCTTGGCGTTAAGCATGCTGCGTCAATCGTCCGCGAGCCTGCTGTCGGGGCATTCTCCGAAAAATCATCGGGGAAAAAATTCACACTCGCATCGATTCATCTTGTCCCAACCAGTTGTGATGGTGGGCTCAGGTGTAAAACGCGAAAATGCACTTTTTCGACCTATTTTTCAGATAAGATTTTATCTCGTTTGAAAATAGCATTTAGTGTCTGGATTGGACAGGGACAAATCGAATAGGTTTTAGGATCTACTTTGTTGATATTGTGAACAACCAGTCCATCGTCGTTTTCATTTTTATACCACGCCGGATAAACTGCCAACACTTAAGCTATAGGAATTTAATTGAGGGTTACGTGTAAGAATGAGTTGTTTGATCAGCAATTTTCGTAGAGCCATAATAAGGTAACAAATTGATCAAGCGGTGCTTTGGCCCGGAATGTTTGAAATGATTGAGTTTACGCTCTTCGCGGTTCGGGATTATTGCTAAAAAAACTTTCGCCCGAAGGAGTTTTTTTTTGTAAAAAATTTGGTTATAATAGAATGTAATTCTTGGAAAAGGAGGTTTGCTATAGTCTTCTGGACGCTCACTGCAAATTGTTCCAGATCGATCGCGCCGAGTAGGCACTCCGCGATGACGCGGAAAAATTCTTCGGTTCAAAAATTGAGTTTACCTGCGGAGAATTGTCGCAGGCAGCCGTAGGCGAAAATTCTCTTCATGGAGGAAAGCATGTACGTTTTTCTATTCTTTGGATCATGGATCGTAGTGGCAATAGTGATATGGAAATTGGACGATCGACGTATTTGCGCGGAACAACAAAACTGTCATAGAGACAGCCCAAGCCTTTTTCGATCGGTGCTTGGAGGGGTAATCACCGCGATTGTTGTCACAGTTGGGTTCTTCCTTGTGTTCGAAAAAAACGTCAAGACCACAACTATAGCCTCTGAGTCGTCGGCTAATTCAAGTGCGCTCGTGTCCAACACATCACAACCGCGAAGTTCGTCGAGTAAGGCTTCTAACATCAGCACCGCACCGCTTTCTGGTAAAACGATCTTAGAAAATGTCGCGACGCAGATGGAACAACTCAAAATGGATGTACAATGGACACGGCTCGGCAACGAATGCCCTTTAGACGCAAACAGCATAGACACTAGGAAAATGATGGGTACCTGTTACGAGATAAAAATCGGAAAAGCACGGAAAACTGTGAAAATAAAAGGGTTTAAGCCAATAGTCGTTTCGGATGTCGAATTGAATGCATCAAACAAGGGTGATCAGATTGTTGCCCTTTCGTTTGGTTTTTTTATCGGGGAAGATTTGAAAACGGCAAGTAGTGCCTTCGGCGCTGTCATGAGCGAGCTGAAGCCGGGCGACACTACCGATTGGCAGAAACTGCTTCCCACACTGGTAAAAAGTATCAAAGCAAAAAAGAAGGACGAGAGCACTGTGAATCTTGGGGATGGCGGAGAGCAGATTCGCTACGTCTTCAGTTCCACTCTTCAACAGGCATCTTTTCTCCTAGTGTCCTCGCTGTGACAGTTGTCGTCCCGTTTCGGTGGATCTGAAGAAATAGGTGCCTCGAAAAAGTAAAGTGACCATGTAGGTTTCAAAGGCAGGGTCAATTTTCAGATTTCAGTGATTGGTGACCGTACGCACGGCCCACTACTAAGCTGCGATAGAGCGATTGATAAAACGAAATAGTCTCTCGACCCAACGCTCAATGATTTTTCTTTCTAAACTAAATGTGTGAACATTCTGAAACGAGATTTCAATTTTACGTTTGCGGTTGGGATGTTCGGTCTACTGACTTTCTTTAGTCTTTTGAGGTTTTCAATCTGTAATACGTTTTATGATGATTTTGGTAAATGCTGAAGGGTACATAATCCCTTCATTGCATACTGATTGGAAGATATTGAAGTTGTCACGGTCTTCGCGTTAACTGGCTGATTGTTCTGACATATTTTAAAATATTGACTGCCGAACTCAAGAAATTGACTGCCGTTCCGATACTCTCTTCATCATTAAGAGCTTAAGGAGGAATTATGGAGCCCGCAAAAAATGAGACCATCCAAGAATCGAATTCTCAAGACCAGACCACTCTTAAAAAATGTCCACGATGCGCAGAATCGATTCAAATCGAAGCGGTCTTTTGCAAGCACTGTAAAAGTTTCATAGGTAACGTCGACGGCACCCTCAACAAAAACGCTTCACACTCGGAACCTGCGCAACCAACCAGCGAGCGCCAGGCCAGCTTCTTGGACCTCTTGTGGCTGGGTCCGTTGGTTGTAGTTGTATATTTCGGTTGTAAGTGGATCACAGCATTCCGTCCTGAATTCCATCCTGAGTCCCAGGCTACGAGCATGATTCTAGAGAAGCTAAAAGACCCTGACTCGGCATATTTTCGCGACACCGTTATGGTTGACAAAAAAAGCGTTACTAACGGAGAAAAGTTTTTCGTCGCAACAACCGCATTCGCAAAAAACAGCTTCAACGCAACCATTCAAACTCGATACTGCGTGATTTTTCTTAAGGTTAAGTATAAGGACGAGGTTCGATTCAATCGAGATTTCTACATCCAGGAATGTGACAGCACCCCAAGCAGTGCGCAACAACTAACGCTGAAACGTCTCAATGGTTGGTAAAAGATGCTTACCGATGACCCGCACACCGACCAACGCCAAGATAGCGAGGAAGATCGAAAAGGATTTTTGAAGAATTTCCAGAAGTAAAATAAAAAATGGCAGCTTGCGCAAGCTGAGAAAATATGCCAAAGGGACACATTTGCCATAGTCATCTCTAGTCTAGGGCGATAAGATAATACGTTAAAACGCTTAAAGAAAATAGAATAAATAAGACTGTTGCTATAAAGAGCGATCCGTCCGGCATTCACGATAAGCAGGGTTTTTCATAAAGTTAAGGACCAATGTTTCCGATAAATCGTTCGGACTTTTGATAAGAAGCTGATTTTGTGAACGAGGAGTTTTTGCCAGTGAGAAAAATCATCAAAATGTTTCTTTTCACTATTATTGCGTCGCCATTTGTAGCAACGCCTAAGCTTTTTGCAGAAGATAAGCGTATCGCTGTCTTGGAATTTCAAAACAGAGCAAAGATGAAGCAAGATGATGTGTCTTACCTTGCGGAGCTTTTTAGAGGGATCGCGGTACCCCTGAGGTCTAAGGGATATATCATCATGACTAAAGAAAATATGATCTCTCTTCTTCCTCCGAATAAGAAGCTGGAGCAGTGTGTCGGAGAATGCGAAGTGGAAACCGGAAGAAAACTCGGTGCCCATTACATTGTTGCAGGTGTGGTGTACAAGATCGATGAAGGATTCAAACTCCTAGTAAAACTGTATGAAACAAAAGGAGGATCGCTAGTCAGCTCATCTGAATATGATGGGCAAAGCGCGGGAGATATCGCGAAGAAAGTTAAAGGTGATACCGCCAGCGATATTTTCAAGCCTCTTCTTACACAAGGCGTCATCGCCGGCGACAGGGCTTTTGGCAAGAGCTCTCAAGAGGCATGGGATCCTGGGATTCAGGAAACCACTGTGGTGGAATTTTCCTCTACACCCAAGAATGCACAGGTTATCATCGACGATATCCCGAAGTGCAACACGCCTTGCAGCGAAGATCTTTCCTTAGGCAGACACGCATTGTCAATGAGCATTCCTCGATATCTTCCCTATCAAGAAGAGATCGATGTCAAAAAAGGCATGGCCAAGATTGAACGAAAACTTGAAATAAACTTTGGTTATATCAACGTTACAAGCAAACCAGTAGGGTTAACTGTTTATCTGGACCAGAAATCCATCGGTAAAACGCCGCTTACATCCACTGTTGATCCCGGTAAACACGTAGTCACCGTAAAGAGCAATCAATATTTCGAGAAAGGTATGGAGTTCACGCTAAAGAAGGGGGAGGAGAAGGCTATATCACTTGAACCAACGGCAAAAGTAGGAGCTTTGGATATCAAGGCGTTTGACAGTAAGGAAAACGCGCTTAAAGCAGAAGTATTGATTGACAAGAAGTCTGTCGGTGAAACGCCTCTCGTGATAAAAAATTTTATCATCGGCAAACACTCGATCGTGGTCAAAAAAGATGGTTTTATTGATGATAAGCAAGATATCATATTAGAAGAAAAGAAAGTCTATCAGCACAAGGTAAGATTGACCAAGGGCGAGACGGTATCTGAGGCATATGATAAACTTTTTAATTCGCTTTTTTTGGGTATCGGTCTTGTGGATTATGGAAGGTATGTATATGACCCTCCCGGATCGGTTTCCATTGTCACTGGAACCAGGTTGTCATTCCCCGTGTCTCTCGAAAAAATGTTTTTTGGCATTTTCGGCATTCATATACGAGCTCAGCGCGACTCGTTGCAGCTTGATAAACCTTGGAACAGCTTAACCAAGCAGCAAAAAAAGACCGTCACCCCTCAGCCACATCACTGCGATACTTCGGGTTCCACAGTCACCTCTAAGGACGAGAAAAAGGCAGTATCACTTTGTGACGTTTCCGTAGGCAGTGCAAACGGGAACACATATTTCGTGGGAATTCCATTTTATTCGGACTTTTTAGGCGAGCTGGTCATAAAAACATTGTGGCCAAAACTGACTAGTGATGGTGGCAATCTTTATGCGGGAGGCGATGCTAAAAGCACCGGAGGCGAAGGCGTTTTCGCACTTTTTGCTGCACCAGAATACGTCAAAAGTCAATTTCAATACAAACCACCTGAGAAAGGTCTCACTTTATTCGACAAAACGACATCGGACGGACAAGGTGTTGGTCTTCGTGTCGGGGTGATGCTTTGGACAAAATCCTTTTTCTATCGGGGTGCTTTAGGATACTATGAATATTACAAAGATAATAGTCCACTCGGTAAATCCTCGTTTTTTGTTGTGTCGCTTTTGGAAGTTGGACTCGTGTTTGGTCCCCGTTAGCATGGAAGGGTGTCTATGAAGTTACTTTTGCTCAATAGACGATATGTTCGCATTCTTTTGTCCTCTCTTCTTTTCTTATACGCCTTCACATCTTACGCCCTCACAATATTAAGCTGGAACACGAAACATCTTGGTCGTGACAAGTATCTTGCTGATGAGGCCACCCTCCTACTCCGAGACGCTGATATCGTCACATTTCAAGAAGTCGCTACCTCAGACAAGGGTTTAGCCGCTTTAAAGCGAATGGCGGAGCTGATCGGAGAAAAAACAGGAGACTATTGGTGCATGGGTCTTAGTGAAATTCCTACCGGTGGTAAAGAACGCTACGCCTACCTCTGGCGTAATGGACGCATCAGCTATATCAAGACTGATGGAACAATCATCCAGGACTGTAAAGCCCATAGCGACGGCGGCGCCTTTACCATAAGGCTCGGTGTTAAACACGCCGCATTA
>CAILAO010000268.1 GCA_903832105.1 uncultured Pseudomonadota bacterium
CACGTTAAAGTTATAAGTCGAAGATTAAGATGAAACCTAAGATTGACAAAGCTTTCAAGCCAATTGAGTACACGCCCTATCAAGAAAGCTGTAAATTACTTACGAGAATTGCGAAGACGCTTACAAAACTCTTAGGGTCTGTCGAACAACGCCAATCAGGATCAGGGTAGGGATAAATGTAAGGTATGGGTGAAGGGATAGGGAGCATAGGGAATGAAATTCGATAAATTACAAACCCATTGGCAGGCAATGGGTTTATGGTTTTCTGGTACCCCCAGTTATTTTCCTATTGCATTCCAGGGATAGAGTGTTAAAATTCGCCAGCTTTATAGATTGCATGGTACATATCAAAAGAAAAACTTAATCAACGCTGGGACGCAATGGTACTAGATCAAAAAACTGATTACAGTGGGCGTATTTTGATCGTTGACGATGATCACGAGATCCTTGAGATGTATGCTCACCGCCTCGAAAGTGACGGTTTTCGGGTTTTTAAAGCGAGCAATTTTCGCGAGATGAAAGAGCTAATTGGTCAGTTTAATTTCGATCTCGTTCTTCTCGACGTATACTTGGGTAAGGAAAGCGGCTTTGATTGCTTGCGGTATATCGTAGCCGAGGCTCCGTTTTCTAAAGTCGTCGTTATGACGGCGAAAGATTCTGTTGAACTCGCTATTCGTGCCATGGAAAACGGAGCTATCACGTTTTCCCCAAAATCGCTAGGTCTTGAAGCTGTTGTTGCCACACTGAAGAATCACCTTACAGATCCTGTCACTCTCGAAAAACCGAAAGACGGTCTTGGTTCCCAGTTTGGTCTTTTGGGCCGAAGCGAAGCGATCCAGAAGATTTTAGAACGTATCGAACAAATCAAAGATATCAATACAACGGTTCTTATTCTTGGTGAGACAGGCACGGGCAAGGAACTAATTGCGCGGGCGCTTCATCACTTTTCTGTCAGATCTGATGAACGATTTGAAGCGGTTAATTGCAGCGCTATCCCAGAAACGTTACTCGAAGCGGAACTCTTTGGATATAAGCGAGGCGCTTTTACCGACGCAAAAACAGACCGAATGGGACTATTCCAGATATGTTCTGACGGAACGCTATTTCTCGATGAAATTGGCGATATGCCGATAACCCTGCAAGCTAAGGTGTTAAGAGTTTTGCAGGAGCGCGAGATAAGGCCGCTCGGTTGCGAGCGAACGATTAAGGTTAATACGAGAATCATCACAGCGACCCATCAAAACTTGCGAGAAAAAATTGCAAAAGGTCTCTTTAGAGAAGATCTATATTATAGACTTTCCGTGCTGCCCATTGAAATGCCGCCCCTAAGAGAACATCCGGAAGATATTGCGGTTCTTGTTGAGCATTTTCTGATGGAATACAGCCAGCAATTTGGCAAGGTGATGAGACTGCCAAGCCACGATGTTATTGCAAGACTTAAGGCATACTATTGGCCCGGAAACGTCCGTGAGCTTAAAAATTCCGTTGAACGTGGAGTCATTCTCTCTAAAAGTGGAGAACTTCAGCTAGATCACATACTTCCTATGAAGGATCAGACCTCGCAGAATTCTTCTGAGCAGCAAGATATTTATGATTCCATCCTTTCTCTTAGCTATAGTGAGGCAAAGGAAGAATTCGAAAAAAATTATCTCCTTAAGCTTCTTTCTGCGTCAGGGGGCAACATTGCACAAGCTGCCCGGATCGCGGGAAAATTTCGTTCCGATATTTACCGACTGATGGATAAGCATCAGATTGATCGCTCTCAGCTTTCTTGAGCGTAGTATCCTCTCTACAGCTGAAGCAAAAAACTACGTTCATCCTGATGAAGCAGGTCTGGGGCGTGTACTCAATTTAAAATCGTAGACGTCGACTTCTGCTTACTCTTGAGGCATAATCGTGATCTTTTCTCCGAAAAAAGGCGGGGGGGCGGCATCCTTTGCTTCTCAGCCGCGCTTTGGGGAAAGATCTATGGGGAATCAGAGGGATTTGGGATGGGTCGTTAAGATGGGTATCAACGTCGAACGCCTTTATGCAAGGATCAGGCCAGAAACGACTTGGCTGAAAATTTGCATTGAATTAATCAATTAGAAGTGATTAGAGATCAGGGATTTGATAGGAGCATACGCTGCGTTATGAATGAGGAAGGCGGCATGAAGAAGTATCGGCGAAAACTTTTTATGTCTTCTGTTTTGACTATGGTCTTTGTAGCGTCGATTTCGATGTGCGTGGCTACGATTATTCTCTATCAGAGTAAGTTTGCAGAAATGAAACGGGAGTTGTTGGAGGAAAGCCAGGAGCTCTCTCTCCTAATTGAGGGTATGCATGAGCAAGGGCTACCCGCAAAAGTGATTTTAGATGTTTTGCACAACAGTAAAAGTATGAGCGACGATGTTATTGTTGGGGTTAAAAATCAAGAAAGAATAGATATCATCTATTATAATGCCTCTGGGCGCCAGCCTTCATCGTTATCTTTTTCTGAAGATCAGATTTCCGAGACTCCGATAGCGCTTAGCCTCCGAGGTGAAAGCGCTTTTGCGAGGGCGCGTGATATTCTTAATGTTGATGTTTACGCCGCTTATAAGTTCATTCCATCTCTTAAGTGGGGAGTTGTCAGAAAGATCGATGTAGAACGTTTTCGCGAACCTTTTATTTACGCGGTTTTTGTATCAGTCGGTATGGCCTTGCTTAGTCTTCTTCTGGGAATAATTTTTCTTTACAAACAAAGTAAGCGCTTATTTTCCAAAGTCAACGAAGCTGATGCAAGACTTGAAGAGGCGAGAATAGAGGCCGAGAGGGCCAATAAAGCAAAGTCTGACTTTGTGACCCACATGAGTCATGAGATCAGGACTCCTTTAACCGCCATCATTGGTTTTACAAAGTTTATTTTGGATCACAAGGTTCCTCATGACGAAATCATGCAACTTTTGCGTCGAGTTCATCACAATGGTAACCACCTCCTTGCTCTAATCAATGACATATTGGATTTGTCTAAGGTTGAGTCCGGATTGCACGAGGTGGAATTTTTACAAGTGCCTCTTGCCAGCATAGTTAATGATGTTATTACCGCAATTCAACATAGCGTTAACACCGGGGTGGAGTTTAGGGTGACGATTCCAAGAGGTGTTCCTGAAATCATAAGTACAGACCCACAAAAGCTGAAACAAATTTTAATTAATATTCTTGGCAACGCATTCAAATTTACGGTTAAGGGTTGGGTTGAACTTGAGATTGATTGCGATCATAGTGAAGCCAAAAGAAAAAGAATGGATGAAATTATCTCGGAAATTATTTTTACTGTAAAAGACACAGGAACAGGAATTCCCGAGGATAAGGCTCACTTGATTTTCGATCCTTTTGTTCAGGCAGATAATTCCGTAACGAGACAATACGGGGGGACTGGTCTTGGGCTTGCCATTTCTAGGCGACTCGCCAGAATGTTGGGTGGGGACGTCGTTTTAACAAAGACTGAAATGGGAGTTGGCAGCGCTTTTACTATCACGATTTCCTGTGGTGACCCAAAGAATGTTCGCATGGTCAAAGAACTGAACGTCCCTAAAAGCTTTTTCAAAGATGTGGAGGCGACGCAACGTCCAAAAATTGTTGAACAGCAACTTATAGGAGTAAAAGTCCTTCTTGTTGAAGACGGTTTTGATAATCAACTTTTGTTTTCAAGGGTATTAGAAAGGGCTGGCGCTAAGGTCGCAACTGCAGATGATGGGAGCATAGCGCTGGATAAGGCCTTTATGGGCGATTTCGACGTTGTGTTGATGGATCTTCAAATGCCAGTGATGGACGGTTATGCAGCGTTAGAACAGTTACGTGCAAGGGGATACAAAAAACCAATTATTGCCCTGACAGCGCATGCGTTACGAGAAGAGAGGGAAAAATGCAGGGCCAAGGGGTTTGATGATTATTTAAGTAAGCCTGTTTTAACACAAGATCTCATTAAAACGGTAAAAATGTGGTGGAAGTCTCAAGCTTCGGTTTCAGGATATCAGCCGCAGTCCGATAAAAAGGATGCTGCGATAAGCAATGATTACTTTAGTACCCTGGACCCGGTGTTGGTTTCGATGAGAAAGACATTCGTAGCAGAAAGGCTTCCTCAAAGAATAACGGAGTGCCAGACTGCTCTTGCTCAAGGGGACATCGAGAGCTTTAGGCGCGTCGCCCACCAGCTTAAAGGAACCCTCGGAAGTTACGGGCTTCTTTCCCTCGCTGAGATAGCGGGAGCCATGGAAGAAAGTATTATTCAAAACCCTGCAATAGCAGGCAATCTCTTGAGTTCTCAACTCGTTAAGCTCCAAGAGCTTTCAAAAGACGTGGAAAAGCAACTCAACTCTTCTTCAACTCAGATTTAAGCGGAGGACGTCCTTAGTCGTTAGCCCATCCCAAGTGTCAGCTTCAAAAAGAAAGTCAAGCTCATCGAGTTCTTGTAAGGACGGGAGAAGAGAGTTGATCTCACGTCCGATACCGCCGGTATCGTCGAACATTTCTGGGGGAATAGTCCGATCAAACGACTTCGTTTTACTACTTGAAAAAGGAAGAGGCGGCGGGCTGTGTGCGTGGTGATGGATTTTACTCGGATGCAACGTATGCAATTGCATGATACCCTCCATCTTCCCGATCTTCGGGTTAAGGCTGGATGCCTCCAGTCCTCAACACGCGTAAAAATGTTTCGCATGCACGTGCGACATGATGGAATCCAAAATGGGATAAACCCCGTCCTTTTTCGAAACAAAAGTTTGAATTGATTTTGGCCATGTGTCCGCTTGCTTTTTTAATCGACTCTGTCCACTCACGATGATGACCGGGACCTCATCGCAAAAGTGATCGACATATTCTGCGAGTTCGACTCCATTCGAGACTCCTAAATCATAATCGAAAATTGCTAAAGAATAGTCATGAATTCTTTCAAGACTACCAAGGCCTTCGAGTGATTGAAATGTGTCGAGCTGGATATGAAGATCTTTGGCGAGCGTCTTCAAAAGAGAACAGAAATCCGGATCGTCGTCGATCAGGAGAACTCTTTTTCTTTGTGAAGATCGCGCAATATTCATCATTGGGCCTTTCTAGCATCTCGGATGACTCGAAGAACAAGAATAAATAAACTATAAGAGGTCAGGACAACCACTGCGATGTGTGAACAACCTGCTGCCATTCATTTTCAAGTTCGTCCAGACCGAGCGATACTTGGAATTTTAAAATATCCCAGACTTCGTCATCGACATCGGATAGCATCTCAACACGGTTACTGACTTTGATCTGCTTTGACTTGAGTCGGG
>CAILAO010000269.1 GCA_903832105.1 uncultured Pseudomonadota bacterium
CTGGGAGCACACGGTGCCGACGGGTAGGCAACTGGAGCTGCCGCCCCTCCGGCCAAAGCCAAAGATACCGAAGCGAGCATCGTGATAAAGAGAATAAGACTTACGACTCGTTTGACCATTACACCCTCCTTTATTCAGACAGTTTTTTACACTGCAAAAGTGTTCTTGCTCAGGAAGTGCTTTAAGGCATCTCCCCCGTTTTGTTCCTGGGGGCCGGGGTATCATGGTCCCATATTAGTGTCAAGTAAAAATATTTGATGTTGAGATGTTATGGATAAGTTACCAGTTGTTAAATATATTTGACATTTAACTATTTGATAATATGTATTTAATTTTTAGCATGAAAAGAGCTTTTCGTTGTTCTTGATTCAAGTATTTTAGGACGTTGAGCTGAGATAAAATCCGAAAACGTCCTTGAATCCAGTACCAAAGGGTCCCACGTCGCTCGTTTTAGGTTTTGATGAAGTAAAGTGACCGCGCGGTGCCGGCGAGTCCAATGTGACAAACATGCAACAAGGGCTCGGATTGCATTCGATATCTCTTGAAAAAAAATGCTTCTGCATTTAAGGTTCCTCCTCGGTCAACAGCAAGGGATACAGGTCTTCAGGTAAGAGAGATGCCAAAATAAGCCTCACTTTTCTTGCTGTAATCATTGTATTACTATTTTGACCCAATGCTTTACAATTAAACCGCCTATTGCTGTTTACGACGATAGGGTGGCTCATCAGGTTTATTTTGCGATATAATGGTGGAGGATTCATGAAAACCTGTGTATATGTTCTTTTCACTTTCCTCTTTATAATATTTACTCCGGCTTTCGGGAGCGAAGTGGGCATCACTCCGGAGCAGATCTATCAGGCATCCATAGATTGGCAGAGCCTCATAGGTACTTGGGAGGTTCTACCGGAAGAGAATCCCCTTGCTGAAAGACTTCGCGGTTCGTCGGGGTCCTCTCCACGCAATCTCATGACGCTCAGGAAAGACGGCACATGCAGAGTTTTCAGTTCTGATCATCCTATGGGATCAGACGGTCTCTGGACATTTGAAAACCACGAAATGTTCATTAAGTTGCCTGGTGGCATAACGATGCAATTCTACGTATACGGAATAAAGAGAGATTTCATGATCACCCGGTCTCCGGTAGTAGATGGCAAAGATCAGCTTTGGTCCAAAATAAAATAGTCTTCCCAAAATACTCCCACAAAGGTGGTCCTGCTCAAATACGGTAGTGCTTGGAAAATACTCTTGCTGGAAACAACCTATTTCCTCACCGTGTTGTAAAGAATAGATAACGTACGATTTTTTGTGCTTCCTATCCATTAAGGCAGCGCCAACCTGCTACAATATCAACTGCTAACCAAATTACCGTGTCGGAAAACGTCGTTGACATTTGTAATGTGTTTCGATATACTTGCCGCAGAAGCGTAGGCTTGTTCTACGTGAGTATATTTACTAGCATTTACAATTCGTTGTGATCAGTCCCTAGATACTGCATCAAGGGATTTGAGGGTGTGGATATCTCGTGGCGACCTTAACTGAGAGGGCTAGAAAGAATCTGCTCGTTTGCCGGAAGGGATTTGTACTCGGCAACATTGCGAGGCGCACGCCTAGCTACTTGGTATTGCTTTCTGTTATGCTATGCCTATCATTTTGGCACGTGAAAGAATTAACGGCTTCACCCGAATCCAAACTTCAACCAACATCCTACGGTTATTTTGATTTTCCGACCTGTGTCCGATATTCCCTCGTCCATTCAGAAGCTTTGATAAAAAATCGAATGGAAATTCAGATTCAATCTGCAGATCTTAAAGACGC
>CAILAO010000270.1 GCA_903832105.1 uncultured Pseudomonadota bacterium
TGTAACTACATGATATTTTATTGATTTTATTCACATAAGCCCCTTTTGGAATAATGGTCCACAGCACTGTTCCTAGTAGATCTGCCACTAAAATTTATAAAAACAAACGGTTAGACAACATTAATAGGGTTGGGAGAGTTTTGAACTCCCCCCATACCTATTACTTCGGTGGAATGTTGGAAAACTTTAGTGATTTTAAGGAAAAATATAAAATCTTTTAATTTAGGAAGGTTATTATGCCATTGGATCAGATCCATTTTAGCCTTTTTGTCTGACAAGTTTTGAATTAGAATCGTATTAACTAATTCTTTTATCTTTTGTAAGGAAAGAGTGATTTTATGAGTTTGATCACTAAATTAGTGTTTATTACATTGGTCTTGGCAAGTCTGGGGCTAAGCAATAAAGCGTCTGATATTCGAGTTATTAACGGCCAACCAGTTCCGCCCGGAAAATTTAATGAGATTGTTTTTCTGCATATGGCCGATCACAAATGCACGGCGACAATTGTCGGGCCGCGTACTCTTCTTACTGCTGCGCATTGTATTGATGTCGCTCCTGATACCTGGTTTGAATTTAAAGGACAAAAATACACGGCATTTTTTTATCAAAGTCCTCTTTATATTTCCTCGATGGACGACGATATGGCCATCGGCTTCACAGAAAAAGACATGGTAGGGGCCAATCCTGCTACTGTCGGTCACGCGATACGGGAAAAAGCCAACGTGCGTTTTTTCGGTTACGGATGCGATTCTATTGCTGGAACAGGTATTGGGGTCTTGCGATTTGGTGACAGCATCATTCAAGTTATCGGCAGTGACGTCAATGGTTACAATTTTACAACCCATGAAAACGGCGAAAGTGGCGCGATGATTTGCAATGGTGATTCTGGAGGCCCAAATTTTTTGGTTGAAAACGGTCAATTGTTTTTAGTCGGAATCAACAGGTCAACGGACTTTGCGGGGGAGAGCGACTTTACCAATCTGACTCATCCGGCGTCGAGGGAGTTCATCGAAAAAACAATAGAAGAACATGGCGCCAAGGTTTGTGGCATAAATCAAAAGTGTACTCCCTGGCCGATGTGATAGGCTGGGTGATTTTAACTTAAACTTTTGGAGAAAAAAAATGAAAGCATTTTTTCCGATTTTGGTTGTATTGTTTCTCGTGGCTTTGACCAACGCCTGCGGCTCAAGCAAGAGCGGAGGCCGCAGTCAGTTGCAAGCCATCATTCCGCCGAATTCATTGGAGCCGATCGAAAAAGCCATAGGGACTCCGCTATATGAGGCCTCGCGTTCCGTGGCCCGGGCCGATTTAGATGGATATTGCACGTCCATCCGCATTTCGCGTGATCTCTTTATGACAAATCAGCATTGTTTTCTTGATACCACGTGCCAGCGTACTACTTTCACATTAGCCTATGAGAATGACATTTCCGCAGAAAACCGCCCCGTGTTTCAATGCGAGGAGGTTTTGCTCACTCATTTTATGCTGGACTACAGCATCGCCAGGGTCAGTGAAACCACAAACCTTGATTCACTGCAAAAATATCCACCGGCCATTTTGTCGGCTAAGCTTCCTGAAGAGGGTTTGCAGCTTTTTGCTCCTGGACATCCCAGGGGAAGGCTCATGGAAATGGATCGCAGTGATCAATGCAAAATCACGGAAATGAGTTTTGATCAAATTTATCACACTTGTGACAATGAATTAGGTTCCAGCGGATCGCCCTTATTTGATAGGGCCACGCTCCATGTAATCGGCATTAACTGGGGCGAGGCCCCGCAAATCAATGCGGGAACCGCCATGTCGGCCATCCTGGAAGATATCCAACAAAACAAGCCGGAATTGTATAAGGAACTTAGGGTTTCAAGTAATTAGATTTTGCTGAAAAAGTCCCTTTTTCAGCAAAATCGTATCCCGAGGGAGCCAAAGGCGACCGTCGGGATCTCGACATATAAGATTTGTCTTTTTCCTCATCTTCTAGAAGGAATCCAAATCTTTTCTTGTCGTTCATCTTTACATCTGCACATTTGAGAGGGATGAGAAAATTTCCACCGATACGTCCGATCTGAAAGATCTCTTCCAAACTCGTAAAGTTTTCCAAGTTTGCCCTTCTTGATACATGCAACATCTGACAAATGAAATGAGAGGAGAGCCATGGCAGTGCGTTGGCTAGGGAGTCTTTGTAATCTTTTCACCCTTCACAAATTTCACTGATAGGACGGACTCAATCGCGACGCCATTCTGATCTTTTGCTTGTACAACGATTTGATTGATCACTTCTTCTTTACCGTTACCAATTAGTAAGAAAGGAGCAGTCTCAAAAGACCATTTCGATGGGCCATCTTTTCTAAAGTAACTAAGCGGTATATTTTCTGTTTCGCCAGTAGATAGTTTAAATAAAGCATGTCCAGTTCGTTCATCGATAATTGTTTCAGGAAACTTTACAATTTCAGAAGCTAGTTCGTTTGCTTTCAATGCGACGCGAACCCTATCGGATCCCCCCGCAATTTGCTCGAGAACATCATAAGCTTTGGTATCAGACTGATCTCCAAGAAGAAGCGTATTAAGCGTTAAGTCGCCAAATTGATTTCGAAAATGTTGGCCGGCTTCAATGCCAGATTCTAAGGGGTCTTCGCCTCCTCGGGTTGGCTCTCCATCAGAAATAAAATAGGTAACCTTTCGTCCTGAGACTCCACTCATAACCCGCTCAGCAGATTGAAAGATGGCGGTATAATTCGTTGCAGAATCAAGTCCATAAGCTGTCCCATCAATGCCCCCTGGGTTTTCAGGGTCATATCCAAAACTCTCGTCTTGAACGACATACTGGCAGAAATAGTCTTTCGTGAGTTTTTCTTGAAATTTTGAAAGACTTAATGGCTTTATTGCCCGAGCGTTTAGTACCTCTCCCGCAAAAGGAATCATGGCGATGAGAGCACGATCTTCTCCTCTTTTCTCGTCAACTATTTTTTGAACAATAGCCTTTGCAGCTTCAAGCCGTCCGCACGATCCATTTATTTGGGGATCATTTCCATTAATAATGGGCTGGTTGGTTTCTGGTCTATGACGACCCATCGAACCCGAAAAATCTATAAGAAAAAGAACAATAAGACGATCGGTTTGCAGAGGACAGAAAGAACCTTGAATTTTGACAGTTACCTGGGTTTCTTCCGTGTAGACAAGACTCGCCTCTTCAGATCGAACGCCCGTTTTCTCATCACACGTCAGAGAAAAGTCCTTCGAAACCTGATTTGGGCTTGTGACATAATCACCATTGCCTGAAAATTTTGATTGGTTGCAGAAACTAAAAGAGCTAATCAAGAACGCGACTGCGAGGATTCTGACGTTTCCACCCTTACTCATATCGCTCCTTTCAGAAGTCATTTGGAATATCAAGAGCTACAACACAGCAGGAGACAGCCCAAAGCGGCTTTTAAGCAATTTATGTGCCTAAGTGAAAAAAAGTTAAACACTTGTCATATTTGCTACTTATTTGAATTAATTAAGGATTTTAGATTGGATTGTTTGACAACTATTTCGACAAAGTGTCTAAAGTTTTGACACTGCACAGAAGAACTGGCTTGCTCGACTGAGATAATTTTATCATGATAATATGCGGTGTGAAACTGTAACTAAGGGGGAATATCAATGGAAAATAGAAAACTTTTACTCAGCATGATGGTTCTGTTTGGATTTCTTGGTTTTTCTTTAATCGCTGTCTCTAGCGATGTTATCCGCCTTAAACCAGGTTCCAATATTGACGTTAAACCAAATACCACAACAACCGTCATCTGCGAAGGAACTCCAGCAGATCAAGCAGTCTCTTACTGCAAATGCCGATGGGAAAATTTAAATCCTGAAAATAGTCTCTTAAAGAAAGGCTACGTCCTATACAGAGTGACAGTCATCGACAAACAAAAAGTTGAAGATGTCGTGTCCATTTACGAAAACGAAAAACAGGCCTGCGAATCTGCGATGGTATCTCACCCCGCTTGTAAAAGATAATTTTTTCGGACGGTTATAGCGTTTCCAATATCTTGCGAGCCACTTCGAGGCCATCAAGCGCGGCACTAACAATGCCGCCTGCGTATCCGGCACCTTCCCCCGCAGGATAGAGCCCTGGATGGGTTTCGGACTGCATATTTTCTCCGCGAACAATCGTAACTGGAGACGACGTCTTGGTCTCGACTCCAATAAGCATCGCATCTTGGCTGATGAATCCACGCATTTTTTTATCAAACAGAATCATCGCAGCCTTAAGGGCTTGGGCAATAGGTTCAGAAAAGAGAGTTTCGAGAGGGTAGGGTACGACTCCCGGTCGATAAGTCGAAGCTAATAATTTGTCACTGACCTTCTTAGAGAAGCGCTTCGACTTTTCCTTAAGAAAGTCAGTTAATCTTTCAGCGGGCGCATTCCAGGAAGACCCGCCAGCACGAAAAGCTGTGTTTTCGAGATGCATTTGATATTTCATGCCGCCAAACGGGGATTCGTCGCCAAAGTCTCTTTTCGAAATGTTGACAATTAAGGCCGCATTGGCAAACCCACTATCCCTTTTACAAAGGCTCATTCCGTTAACCGAAAGAAGACCCTCTTGAGAAGCTGTCGGTAAAACGTAGCCACCCGGACACATGCAAAAGCTCCAAACACCCCTTTCACCAACTCGCGCAGTGAGCTTATAGTCCGCTGAAGGAAGCGTCTTTTTGGACTTTTCAAGAGCCTTTTTCCCAAACTGTATTTCGTTAATAAGATCTTGAGGATATTCAACCCTTAAGCCAACGGCAAAAGCTTTGGAGGTCATACCCACACCGTTCCGAGAAAGCATTTCAAGTGTATCACGGGCAGAATGTCCAATTGCAAGAACGAGATGGTTGGTTTCGAGCGAGGTTCCGTCTGATAGTTTGATATTATACCGAGGGCTTTTAGGGGAGTATTCAAAATCAAGAAATTTCTTTTTAAAAAGAAACGTCGTTCCTCGTTCAATCAAAGCCATGCGCATATTTTTAACGATGTTAACAAGATAATCGCTTCCGATATGAGGGCGTGCTTCAAAAAGAATTTCCTTGGGTGCGCCGAAGAAAACCCATCTCTCATAAAGATAAGGAATCCATGGGTGTTTCTTTCCCGTTAGAAGCTTTCCGTCTGAAAATGTGCCGGCGCCTCCTTCACCAAAACAAAAGTTGCTTTCTGGGTTAAAGAGCCCCTTCTGGCAAAATTCTTGCGTCGATTTTCTTCTCTCTTCAACAGATTCGCCCCTCTCGATCACAATGGGAGAAACACCTGCTTCAGCGAGTAGCCATGCTGCAAAAATTCCAGCCGGCCCGCTGCCGATAATAATGGGCGCTAGTGAGGTACGACTGGAATGAATTTTTTTCGATACTCCAGATAGCGGGTTAGGAGATTCTTTAAATACGGACATTTTAATGAGATCGGGATTTCTTTTTATAAGCGCGGCTTCATCACAAAAAGTCGCAGAAACCTCATACAAGTAATGGATGAATGACTTTTTTCTTGCATCCAGCGATCTTTTTAGAACAGTAAGATCGCGAATATCTTCTGAATCAATTTTAAGAAGTTCACAGATTTTTCTTTTGAGAAGAATATCCTGAGGTTCTTCACTTATTGGAACGATGACGGGTCGAATTATAAGAGTCATACTCAGTCCTCAATTCAAGTCGAACATAGAAAATACCTAAACGAGTATATTTTTATTTTATGAAAAAGAGAATGTATTTAGTGTACTCAATTGGCGTAAAAGCCTTCTATCGCTTAGACTTAATCTTCGACTTATAACTTTAACGTGATCTCTTTCTAAAAACTTTAGCTTTGACTCTCGCGCTGTATTCTATATAA
>CAILAO010000271.1 GCA_903832105.1 uncultured Pseudomonadota bacterium
AATCTCACTCCACCCGTCATTCCCGATCTAATCGGGAATCCATTAAAATAAATTTGAATCATCACCAAGATGTATATCTATCAAAAAAGCAATGTACATTTTTGTACATTGCATTTATAACTTATGAATCTTCACTTAGTTCCGGAATGGAACATACTTGAAGAAAGATTTAATTCACTTCAATTTTTTTATTTTTCCAATAGACAAATAATTTCTTTTAGTAGATACTTTTTTTCCACTCTTAATCTCAAGTTCTTTACGAGCATTTCCCGCAACAGCTCCACCAAGTACAGCAGCCCGTTTATTTTCACCAAATCCTTGTGCATCTTTATTCTTTGCAATCTCAGTAGTTGACGCTTCACCCAGCATTGAGAAAATTAGTTCTAAATCATTCATATGATCTCTGAGATTTTGTCGTTTTAATCCTTTGAATGTTTTGTACTCACTAGGAGTCATTCCGAATGTTGCATTGGATATTTCTGCAGTCAAAATGGCATAGTCCAATTCGCCACCCACATCTCGTTTTTTCCATTCATCCGTAAGAGTTTCCCGAATCTCAATACCGCGCATTCGTTTCTCAATCCAAGAATCAGGATAACCTTTAGCTTTGTATAAAGCTCGCGTTCTCTTGGTGGCTAATTCTGGATCTTCAATTTCTTGAATCCTCTCATATCCAACTTTTGCTAGCCAACGCTTAAAAGGTTCAGCTTTGGGAGAGGGGATAGATTGAATGATTCGAAATATCCCTTCAGTATTAGCACAGTCCATTGCATACTTTTTCCCATCCATAGCTTCTAATTTCAGTCCGTGACAAAATGTCACGACCTCGTTTCCTTCAATATTAAGTCTTTGTTTTAATTTTCTCCAATATGCTCCGGGATCAACACTTTCTGTAAGCACACCACAAACATCTACCACAGAAAACCACCATTCGTCTTTAAAAATAATTTTTCGAACCTTAGTTCCTTTGAAGATGGCAAACTTTGTTGCTGATATTTTTATTACCTCTTTTGTTTTTCCCATATATCCATTTAACACCATACAATACCCGAAATCAAATCCTCTCCTTCGTCATTGCGAGGAGGGTACGGAGGACGTGGCAATCTCACTCATTGTCATTGCGAACGTACTCGTGTGGCAATCTATATCAATTACCCACCCAATCCATTTCTAGGCGATATAATCAACATTAACCATGTCTTTCGGAAACATTTTCAAAAAATTCCTCATCTGGCGTACTCTCATTTTTCTTGTTGCTGTTTTGGCCATGTTTGTCATTATTCCAAAAACAAATTTCACCGATCTCACCCCCAAGGCTTCTACCGCCGATTTGTTAAAGATGTGGTCCAATTTTGATGGGCTTCACTACCAAGATATCGCCAAATACAATTACGGAGCCTCCAGTAAAACAGAAAAAGACTACGCCTTCTTCCCAGTTTATCCATGGCTTATGCGTCACCTAAATCTAATAATAGGGAACTACACTGTTTCAGGTCTTTTAGTCTCCAGCATTGCCTTCATACTGGCACTTTTTATGCTTTACAAGTTGGTAAGGTTAGATCACTCCGCCAAAATAGCCAAGTACACTCTTTTCTTACTTCTCATTTTCCCTACCTCGTTTTATTTTGGCAGTGTTTACAACGAGTCTCTTTTCCTTCTTCTTTCAATACTCACATTCTATTTTGCCCGAAAAAATAATTTTGCTCTTGCCTGTATTGTTGCCGCTATAGCTACGGCTACAAGAGTTTCTGGTATTTTTCTCTGGGTTGCCCTTATCGTTGAATATTTCAACACTCACAGTGAGGGAATAAAGTCATATCTAAAGCCCAAAATTATCTGGCTGGCAGTCCCTCCCCTCGGATTAATTTCCTACATGTATTACCAATTCCGCATGACGGGGGATCCATTATTCTTCATCAACGTTCAGCACTCCATCTCCGGCCGATCAACAGACAAACTCATCCTACTCTATCAAGTTTTTTACCGTTACATCAAGATGCTTCTCACTGTCAATCCTTGGAGCCCAACCTATTACACCGTTGTATTAGAGTTCCTCATAGGCTTACTCTTTCTCCTCCTTCTTATTTTTGCTATCAAAAAAATTAGACCCTCATACTGGATTTACTGTGTTCTTTCTTATCTTCTCCCAACGCTCACAGGTACCATGTCTAGTCTCCCGAGATACGTTCTTGTTCTCTTCCCATTATTTATGTTCCTTGCCTCCTGGCTAGACAAACGCCACCCCTTCATTCGCTACGCTTATTATGCTTTTTGCATTGTCTTTTCAATTCTTACCATTGCTTTCTTTACCCGCGGCTACTTTGTAGGTTAATATTTTGGTGTAATATATAATCATGACAATGAAAAATAAGACTGATATCATAGATAAAAATCCTGATATTCTTGGCGGTACTCCAGTAATTTCTGGAACCAGAATTCCAGCCTCTCTACTTAAACATCTTTTGGATATTGGTTATCCAGATAAGGTAATCAGTATAGAATACCCGTCACTTTCCACAAAAAAAATTCTAGCCTTCAAAAAATTGATTTCTGAGGGGTATCATGTCTCCGCATCAAACTAGGTTTCGGCTGCTGCTCGACGAAATGCATCCTAGTCGAAATAATTTTCCTATATTAAATAATCATCACGATCTAAAACATATATTTCATGATTTCAAATTGTCAGGCATTGAAGATCCCAAGGTAGTTTCTGTTGCAAAAAGTGAGGGAAGAATATTAATTTCAAAAAACGAAAAACACATGATTGATTTATGCAAAGAGGAGAAAGTGTCTCTAATATGCGTAACAGAAAAAACCCCTCACGAAGAAATTGACTCAAAAATTACATCATATCTAAAAAAGAAAAAGAATAAAGACATTTTTCTTTATAAAATTTCTCATTCTCCAAGGAAATAATATAAGTAATTCTGCTAGAATATTTATAGCTGTCAAGAGATCCCGCAAGGTGTGGGACGGCCTCCGAGCCTCACAAGGGTCACGGTGCCAAAATGACAAGCCTCTGTTATTAATTAGAGGAAAAATAAAATGAACTATTCCCTCTTTTCGTCCGAGTCGGTTTGCGCTGGTCACCCAGATAAGGTTTGTGATCAGATCTCCGATGCCGTATTAGATGCCGCCCTAAAAGTTGACCCACATTCTCGTGTCGCTTGTGAAAGTCTGGTAACAACCAACAAATTGGTTCTCGCTGGTGAGGTTACTTGCGCTAGTCCGCTTGATTACAAGACTATTGCCACCAAGGTGATAGAAGATCTGGGCTTCACTAAAGATATTTACAACTTTGGTCCCAAAACCGATATCGAAGTCTACATGCATGAGCAATCAAGAGATATTGCTGTAGGTGTCGATGATGGCGGAGCAGGGGATCAAGGCATGATGTTTGGCTATGCTACAAATGAGACCGAAAATTTAATGCCACTTGCATTAGATCTGGCACATAAAATTTTGATTGAGTTGGCAGTTATCAGAAGAGAAAAGAATTCAAAAATGCCATATTTACGTCCTGATGCGAAAAGCCAGGTTACGATTGAATATGATGACAACGATAA
>CAILAO010000272.1 GCA_903832105.1 uncultured Pseudomonadota bacterium
CACCTCCTACTGAAAAGAAAACGATTAAAACGATCGGAGACGAAGAAATACCGGCTTCTATGGATGCTCTCGAAGAAATTGAGTAAAAGAGATAGGCTTTTATGATTGGCTTCTGGAATTTAGTCCGCATTTATTTTGCTAGTTTTATGGTAATATTTGTTTTTCTTGCAGCCCCTTTGTGTGCCAAAACGCTTACATCAGGCTCGTCAAAAAGAGCTTCTATTATTTACATCAGTCATGAACGCCCTTTCTTCGTCATTGACCGAGGCACGAAAACCGGTTTCTCAGAAGATTTGGAAGCCTGCGTCATGGATCCGACAGGGGCTAAGATTATATGCGCTCCTATCGTTATGGCACGTTCGAAACGAGCCGCGGTTTTGGTGGATTTAAGCTATATACCTCTTCTAGAGCGAGGAATGACTGTTCTTGTTGGCGGACAAATATCTGACAAGCAACGTGAGGATCTCGCCAAGAACAAAGAATTAAAAGAGGCCTTGGAAAAATCCGTCGGCGAAGATGAACCAGCCATCCCCTTTTCACCCTTACCTGTCTCAATTGAATTCGGTTACCTTACTGGAGTTTTGATGCCGATTAAGTGGCGAGAAACTGAACTTGACGCCACAAAAGAGCTTAGTCGTCGTGGCAACTACTGGAAGAGTGATAAAGAGGTGAAGTCCTCTTTCCTTGGCGCGATGATTTCTTTTCAGATCCCGCTATCCTCAAAATTCTCTATAACACCAGGTCTTACTTATCGTAGTTTTTCACCACTTTTAATTGATACTGATGGTTGGGCTACGGAGCCAAATTCGTACATCACGGCATCTACCAAAGCGACCATGTACGGTGGATTTCTTGATTTTTATTGGTTGGCCTATGCGCCAAATGCTTGGGGGCTTTATTTTGGTCCAGGCTTTGGGTATGACGTATCGACACTTAAGTTTTCAGCCGAAAGAGAGGAAAGCGCCTCATCTGGAGAATGCGCCTCGGCGACGTCAAAAGTTTCAACGATGCCTTTTAGACTAAATGCCCAGTTAACCTATGCTTTTAAGGCATTTTCCATGGGATTTGCTATGCATGGCCTTGTTCCCTTTGGGACATCCTCCTCATTCTCATCACATCTAGATGTCCTGACGAGCATTGAAAGCGATCGAAATATCGAAAATGATCTCAAAGAAACACTCGGTCATAAAGCCGCATCATTCGGGGTTGATGCCGCCCTCTTCTTAGCAAAGATGCTCTAGAACGTTTACTTCATTGGCTTGAAAGCTTTGTCAAGCTTAGGTTTCATCTTAATCTTCGACTTATAACTTTAACGTGATCTCTTTTCTTAAAACTTTAGCTTTGACTCTCACGCTGCATTCTATATAACTGCTTGATAATATACATTTATTTTCGTAGACGATCAGGGACTAGATTGCTGCGGGTGCGTGATGTTGAGGACGATGCTTTTTGATGAATCATGGATGAAGTTAAAACGTATCATGGTAAAGAGCGGAATATATCATAAGTCAAACTTACGCATGACTGTCGAAGGAATACTTTGGAGACTTCGAACGGGGTCTCCATGGCGTGACCTTCCAGAAGATTTTGG
>CAILAO010000273.1 GCA_903832105.1 uncultured Pseudomonadota bacterium
CAAGATTATCGTTGATCTGATTAGAGAAATGAGAAACTATGACATTACCAAACATTCGCCTTCGATACGATCGTGTATAGCGATTGCCCGCATACTCGTCCATCGAGGCTGCAGGGCAAAAGAGTCTGGTCCGATCTTTCGGCAAATTTGTCGCGATGTTTTAAGCAAGCATCTAGCAAATATTACCCAGAAAGGTCATTCACGGATGGGTAAAAAGTAAGGAAAGCAAGGGCCAGTTACGCCTATCAAAAGGCTTTTCGCACAGCATCTCTACGTTTCTCATCGAATCGACTGGCTTTGTTACGCTTACAACATTTTCTGGCGCGCAAAATCTGCGCATATCCGAACTCGAGTTTGTCTTTACCTCTCGCTGTAACAAATACCCCATGGCAGCCTAAGTTATCAGGGTGAAGAGATATAACCGAATGTTGTGGATGACAGGATAAAATTGAGCGTACCCTTAATGATTTTTCCGAGAAGAAAAAATCAAAACAAAAAGGGATACGCTCATGGAAAAATTTGCCCATCCACAAGATAAAAATCTATCGGGGATTTCAATTCGATCACCTCTTGAAGAAATACTTCGAGATGGCGCCAGAAGAATGTTGCAAGAAGCAATTGAATCTGAAGTGATTGAGTATGTTAAAAATTTCCAAGCTCATCGAGATGAAATGGAGAGGCGATTGGTAACGCGGAACGGACATCTTCCAGCCCGAGATCTTTTGACTGGCATAGGACCAATCAACATTCGACAGCCGAGGGTCCGGGATAAAAGATCGGAGGAAGGGTTCTCGAGCGGGATTCTGCAGAAATACAAGCGCAAAACCCAAAACATTGAGCAGCTGATACCTGAGCTTTATCTTCGGGGCATCTCAACCAACAATTTCGCAGACGCTCTCACTGCCATTTTTGGAGAAAACGCCCCCGGTCTTTCAGCTTCGAATATCACGCGCATGAAGGAGATTTGGGAGAAGGAGTATCGAGACTGGACCGTGAGAAGATTGGATGGGACCCGATACGTTTATATCTGGGCCGATGGGATCTATTTCAATATTCGGCTTGAAGCAGATCGTCCCTGCCTTCTGGTGATAATTGGAGCTACAGAGGACGGCCGAAAAGAACTCATTGGAATCCACGATGGCGTCAGAGAAAGCGCTCAATCCTGGAAGGATTTTATTCAGAATTTGAAATCGCGGGGCATGACGATTGATCCTTCTCTGGCAATTGGTGATGGAGCCCTTGGCTTCTGGAAAGCTCTAGAGGAGGAGTTTCCTCGATGCCAACAACAGCGCTGTTGGGTTCATAAGACTGCAAATATTCTAGATAAAATGCCCAAAAGCGTGCAGCCGAACGCCAAAAGGATGATTCATGAAATGTATTTATCTCCAACGAAAGAAACAGCGTTAAAGGCTTACGATGAATTTCTGCGACATTACACAGCGAAGTACCTCGCTGCATGCAAATGCCTGGAGAAAGACAAAGAACAGCTCTTTAGCTTCTACGATTTTCCTGCAGAGCACTGGAAGCATATTCGGACAACGAATCCAATAGAATCGACGTTTGCAACAGTGCGGCATCGGACAAGACAGACAAAGGGATGCGGAAATCGGATTGCAACACTGACAATGGTATACAAGCTGACAAACATGGCCGAAAAAGGATGGAACAGACTCAAAGGATTTGTCCTCTTGTCGAAGGTTGTTGCCGGGATCAAATTTAAAGACGGTGAAGAGGTCAAGGAACAGGTTGCTTAGAAGAAAAATCCGGGGATACGTTCAGTGCTAAAACACAACTTTTGACAATATCTCGGCTCATGTTCACGATGGAGAAATGTTTGGGCAAGTAATCAGCGGAGACGAACTTTGGGCTTTTGCCGATAAGGCTTACGACAGCGAGAAAAAATACAAAATCCTACATGAGAAAAACGTTGAA
>CAILAO010000274.1 GCA_903832105.1 uncultured Pseudomonadota bacterium
CTCCGAGCCAAAACGCAGTGTTTGACGCCCTGGCCCTTAAATCGGCGACGTCACATAACCACAGTGGTGTCTATGAACCTACGGGTCTTTCTACAGATGTCGTAACCACGACAAAGATTCTTAACGGAGCTGTAACATCAGCTAAGATAGCAAACCTTGGCGTCGATACTGCAAATATCAATACCGGCGCTGTGACCGCAGCCAAGATTGCTGCATGCTCCGACACTCAGATTCTAAAGATGTCTGGAGCAAATTGGGTTTGTTCAAGCGATGCTAATTCCGGTGGAACGGTGACAAGCGTGGCATCGGGAACGGGGCTTACTGGTGGCCCCATCACCGGTACTGGTACCTTATCTCTTGCAACATCAGGCGTCACGGCTGGTACGTACACTAAAATTACGGTAGATACTTATGGCCGCGCCACGTCAGGCACAACGCTAGGAGCTGGAGATGTTCCAAGCGGTATTGCAGCAACAAATATTGGCAGTGGGGGTGTGGATAACACGGAGTTCAGCTATCTTAACGGTGCGACAAGTGCGATACAAACCCAGCTTGACGGAAAAGTCGTTGGGCCAGCTTCGGCTACTGACAATGCAATCGCCCGATTTGATGGTGCTACGGGAAAACTTATGCAAAATTCCGGTGTGGTGATCAGTGATTCGGGGAATGTGGGCATTGGGACGACGAATCCGGAGTCCGGCCGTCTCCATATCGACTCTTCGACCTTGGGTTCACGTTCGATTTTTGCCAAACACTCACCCAGCGTTGGAACAAGCGCAACTAATTACGATATTGGAATCATGTCAATGGCACGAAAGAGTGTACAAACATCCATAACTGATGGTGGCTATGCCATGGGGATTCATGGCGAAGGATATAACACAGGCTCCGGCCAACTCGCCAATGCCTTCGGTGGACGATTTGACGGTGGTACCTACATAGGCACCGGCACCGTAACCAACGCCTATGGAGTGATGGCTCGCGTTGTAAGAGAACCAGGAAGCACGATTACCAATGGCTATGGCTTGTACGTATCGGACGTTCAGGCGAATACCGCTTATGGTCTATATCAAGAAAGTTCCGGGGATTTGAACTACTTTGCTGGCAATGTCGGCATTGGGACAGCAAGTCCGTTAGCCAAACTTAACATTGATAACGGATATTTATTGGTAAGAAACCATGCAAATGCAACTGGTGCCTCAGGGATCTTAGTTGGGAGTTCAATACCCGTTACTTCTTATGATAGTTATGGTGTTTCAATAAGAACTATAACAGAATCAGCTGATTCTAACGTCTATGGAATGCAGTTATATACGCAAAATAGTTATGCCACAGGACAAACAGAAAAAATCAGAATAGCCGGTAGTGGCAACGTCGGCATTGGCACAACGAGTCCTTCGGCTTCGTTGGATGTGAATGGTCAAGTTATTCGCCAAATGACGGTCTCTGACCTCGGACAAACTACCAATGTAACAATCAATGCAAACACGTTGACGAACGTTCTCTCTAGTTTCAATTATCAAAAGAAGTCTGCATCTTCAAAATTGCTTATAACCGTCAGTGGATCCATGAGATTTCATTACAACACCACAGGTTGGGGGCATTTCGGTGTTCAGATAAATGGGAACACCTATAGGATGTGCTCGGCGCACAATGGAATCAGCGACGATGTCCACGAATCTCCGTTCTGTCGAACCGTGGTCAGCGCCCTGGGCGCTGGCACTTGGACGATTCAGCCTGTGGTCGTGCAGGATACGACTTCTCTGGTGTGTATCGGATGTGGCGGCGCACCGGTCCTCGCTACGGTCGAAGAGATCTACTAAACTTTTGTGAAAAACGGCGTGATGAACTACAGTGAAGCGATACGTCTATTTCAGCTTAACGATATAGGCCCCTACAGGATCATCAATATTAGTTTTTGTTTGTGCTGTAGCATTGATGCTGCTTATCGATATGAAAGCGAATAAACTTGAGAGCAAACACTATCAAGCCGTTATTAGGTCGTGTACTCAATTAGCTTAAAAGCTTTGTCAATCTTAGGTTTCATCTTAATCTTCGACTTATAACTTTAACGTCTATTTCTTGAAGCTTGAGCTTTTTCGCTAAAACTTCTACGAGAGATACGACGAAGCGTGGCTGATCAAGTAAAAGTTTTCCGAAAGAGATCACGTTTAAGTCAATAAGATTATGACAATGATTAAGTCTAAGTCTTTCAAGGATTTCAGCCTTAATCCAGTGCCATTCAGTACACGC
>CAILAO010000275.1 GCA_903832105.1 uncultured Pseudomonadota bacterium
AGAAAGAGATCACGTTAAAGTTATAAGTCGAAGATTAAGATGAAACCTAAGATTGACAAAGCTTTCAAGCCAATTGAGTACACGCTCCAATCACTACTTCGTTAACTGAGTTAGAAATAAAATGAGAATAGAAAACCAACGTAAGTGGATGTGAATATTTCCGCATAGCTCGTACCGTCTACAGAGAGAGGATATGTCCGGTACTTGTAGCCAACCAATAAGTCGACAAATTGTTTCGTGATATCAAAGCTGGCTCCCAGATCGATATCCATTCTCTGGCCGATGGTAACTGTTTTTTGATTCAAATCAACCGCTGTCGAATTTGCGACCATGAGAACGTCCATGGTAAACATAGCTGATCTGCCGACAGGCACCATGAGTCCTAAGTTTTCGCCATACCCCGAGCCTCGCGCTTTAAGAAATTCGGCATCTCCAGCGTTGTTGGCGTCAATTTCAGCGGACCCAAGGACGACACCAAGATAGAGCGGTCCCCAGCGATAACGCGTGATCACATCCTGCCAAGACGCTGCAATTCTACTGCTATTGAGTACAAAGTTCGTTGTGGAGCTGTCTCGCCTAACCAACATTCCAAACTGCCGATCCTCACCCGCATATGCGCCGAAACTATATTCTAGGAGTGTTCTTGTATCATTACTATCCACCATTTTGCTCTTATACGTCGACAGTCCGCCTCCCGCCCTAAGGAATGCGGTAGGAACATAATCACCATCAGTTTTTGCAAATGAAATGTTTGCCGAAGATAGTCCAAGCATCGCTATTAAGCCAAAGACTAGCCTCAAAGAAGCCTCAACCAAATTTTTAGCGTTTCTCATAACTCATGCCTTAAGAGTTGAATACGACAAACCCTTCATCTCTTAATGCCCTCTCGGTGCGTTTACGAGAAACTTTAGGACGGGTTTAGAATTTTGATAAGAGCGCGCTGCTAAGTTCTGTTATTATCGTTTTGATTTATTGGCAAATATCTTTATGTTTTCGCAAAAGGCCAATTCTATATTTTTTTCATTTAGACATGGGAGGAGCAATCCTTCGTCCCATTCCTTCAGGGTGACCTGGAGTGCTATCATAAACTTCAATTGCGTAATAAATGGCTACAATAAAATTCCTCGGAAATGAACCATGAAAAAAGCTGTGAACAACATTTACATAGTCAACAACATCCCGCTCATACTCAGAAAGCTGCGGATCATTAGAATCTAAAAGTTGTGTAATTGCCTTCAACTTAAATGTTGGAATATCGAGAAAAACAATGGTTGAAACGGGGTTTGCGGCTTGATTGATAAATGTTTGCGTCACAAATTTTGGTTGAGAATAAAGTTCAAGTGAAACCTGTTTATCTAGATCAAATAGCGTTTCCATATTTTCATAAAAATCGCGAAGTATTCTTATCTTCTCTTGAATTGGGCTGTTCTGCCTGTCGCGAAGGAGTTTGATGGTTTCTTTAATTTTTGTTCTTTTTGGCAAAAAGCCAATTCCCTTGACTGCATTATTGAGAGAAAACTGTGAATCCGTTCGCTTCGCTCCGTATGTTGCAACCATCCCATCATGAGGTCCTGAGAGTGATGGCTCTCGATTAAGTGAATTTCGCGAACTCATTTCATCAAGGGTCTGAAGACGCCTTGTCTTGTTCCAGTCCATGAAAATTTTCGGAAACTCCACAATAGAAAATTCTTGCCAGCGTCCCTCAACCAGCGCATGGATGACCTTCGAACCACTTTCAGGTGTTTCAACATTTGCTTGATGGTAATACCCATCGATCCAAAGATCGTCGGGAGGTCCGCTCACTCCTTCAAAAGTCGCTGCCGCTGCAATAGAAAAATAAAAAATCCCACCGAATGCTAACAAAGCAATTAGGCCATTTTTTCTCATATTCTCTCCTTAAGCCAAAATTCGATTTCTGATCGTCACGAGAAGAATAGCTCGAATCAAACGGGAAAACCAGGGGCTAACACCCCGTAATGGCGGCACCCAAAGAAGGAGCTGTCCTATATTAGCATAACCATTTGTTTTAATGGTCATATATCTTACTTTTTAAGATTTACCAAAATTCCTACGCCGATTTGCAGAAGGACAAAAATAGAAATTCTGCTCTCTCATTAAGAGCTGATTTTTGAAAAAAATGAGGTCTGTTTCCGAGACTCATTTCACTTATATAGTTTATAGTTGGAAATAACACCGTCAAATTTAGTCCAGGCTTTATTCTACCTCTTGGGAAACCTATAAAGAATCACTTCTATAAATATAGGGTTCAGCCTTAGATCAAATTGAAAGTCAAGTCCGTCCTTACGGCGCAGTTTATCTTGATTTCCGGTATACTTTTGCATAAGTAGGTTTACTTCTGTTACTTCAATCATCCTATCTTTGATCAAATTGAAATGGTCTGATTATTCTAAACCCCATATATGTCAGCCATTTTGAGACAGACGATCTTGACATCGCCAATTGGCACACAACCTGCAAAGTTCAAATCGGATGAATTAAATTTTCTCAAGGAGGAATCATTTATGAATCGAAAGTTAGGTATCGCAGTGGTCGCGGGCTTTGTATCACTTACTTCATTTAGCGCTTTTGCTCAGGGTCCAGATCCAAGTCAGGTGTACGTGAACAACTTTACTTATGCCGGTTCGGGATGTCCCAGTGGGACAGTCGCGTCCGACATCTCAGAAGATGCTCAGGCGTTTACCCTTCTATTTGATCGCTATATCGCGGAAGCTGGACCAGGTATCGCGAGAAGCGAGAATCGCAAGAATTGCAACGTTCTTTTAAATCTTCATGTGCCTGCTGGTTGGAGCTTCACTATCATGTCTGTTGACTATAGAGGATTTGCCCAGTTAGATTCTGGAACCATTGGAGAAGAAGTCTCCGAATACTATTTTCAAGGACAGCGAGGCCCTGCGTTTTCTACTTCGCTTCGTGGCCCGTACAATGATGATTATGTCGTCTCGGACGATATTCCGATTCAAGATATGGTTTGGTCGCAATGCGGTGTCAATCGCGCGCTCAATATCAAGACTCAAGTTCGCGTTAACGCCTCTTACAATCGGAGAGCTCTTATGACGTTGGACTCGATTGATGGTGAGTTCAGACAAATTTATCATATGCAATGGAGAAGGTGCCGCTAACCCGTCTCAAAATGGGGACACCAAACTTGGTTCTCGCCTCCTATCTTGAATGAATACGGAGCGGAATAAGTTTGGCGGCCCTTTTACTTCGCCCTTTTATAACCAGGAAACAAGATTATGTCAGAACGATTTTTTAAGACGCTACTCATCATCTCCACCCTTGCTCCACAAACCGCCTTCGCACAGGGAGATCCCAATCCTAGTGAGATAAAGATCCGTCGTTTTGATTTCACTGGAACCGGTTGTCCTGCAAACTCTGTCGCTTATGACATTTCTGAAGATGGCGAAGGTATAACGATCCTCTTCGATGCCTATGCCGTTGAAAAAACACCAGGGACATCTGCAAGGGAGCGAAAAAGCTGCGATCTAAGGATTGCAATGACAACTCCACCAGGGTGGTCGTTTGCCCTTTTCTCACTCATGTTCAGAGGCTACGCTGATCTCGATAAAAACGCTGTCGGTACTCAAAATGTAAATTATTCGTTTGGAGGCTCTTCCACTCGAGTTAAACTAGGAAAAATAAATATAGACGGAGCTTTTAAAGATGACTACGAACGCCTTGATACATTGCCGCTTAACACGCTTCAATGGTCACCATGCCGAAATCGCACTCAAGTATTCGACCTAGAAACCTCTATCGCAATAACGGCAAAAGAGGGTGTTAGCGGGTACATGACAGTTGATTCACTTGACGGTGAAATCAGCCAGCAATATGAACTTCTTTGGAAAAGGTGTGATGCTCCCCAACCCTTAAATCGAAAATTCTTCGCTACTTGTAAGACTGAGCTGAAACGCCGCTCTGACAATGCCTTAGTCAGGGAAATAATGACAAAAGCTTATGGCAAGCAGAGTCAAATCGCACTCGCGAAAACAAAAGCAAAAACCGAAAACAAATGCCGAAATATTGAGAGTCGTCGTCACAACATCCGCTGTGTGCCTGAATC
>CAILAO010000276.1 GCA_903832105.1 uncultured Pseudomonadota bacterium
AACCATATAAAGAATGCCCTGTTCTACCTGTACGCCTTTTTTAATCAGTCCTTGCGCTGCTTTTTTAAGTGACATACAGATAGCCGCATTATTATTTGTGGTACCGACGATGATATTCGCCTTTGTGATGATACCGTTTGCATCCGTCCAGTAGTGGTGTGTTAATGTTCCCCGCTGTGCCTCGACACATCCAACTCCTTCAGTAGGAGTCTTAGTGGGCTTCACCCTGATTTCGGGATTCGTAATACTTCGATCTTGTGAGAGTTGAAGTAGGAATTCAGCCGCGTAAATAAGCTCCACAAGACGTGCCCAATGCATCGCAAGCGTCGCATGGACTGGTTTCCCTCCAAGGGTCTTGTACATCCTATCATATTCCTCTTGAGCAACTGGCGTAGCCATGCCATCTGCCGCATTTAGTCTCGATAGAGGCGTTGCGTGATAGACGCCAGAATCCCGCCCCTCAACAAAACCCTTCCAACCTATCTTCTTGAGATATGGGACTTTAAGATAAGTCCATGGTTCAACGCGTTCTTCTACATAATCGCGGTAGTTCTTATAATCGTACTTATAGAGTTCTTTTCCTTCCGTGTCGACGACGCGAATCTTGCCATCATAAAAGTTAACTTTGTTATTCGCATCGACCATCCCCATAGAATGAATCTTGAGCGAATAAGGCCCGTTCAGAATGATGTCAACATAGTTTTTGTTACCTAAAACCACATCGTTAAAAATCTTCATAGAAAACTTCGCGAATTCAAGACAGCTTTTTGCCTTTTCTTCGAAGACTTTCCTCTCGTCTTCTGTGACTCCCCGGCTGACGCCTCCGGGAACACCCATAACACAGTGTGTTTGATGGCCCGCAAGAACAGCCTGGATTTCTTGGGCGTATCTTCTGTGCTTTAGTACTTCCGTACCGATTTGCACCCCAACTTTAGCAATCACCCCCAAGACATTTCTCTCAGCCGGATTTGCCATGGGACCAACCACAAAATCTGGAGCCGCAAGAGCGTAAAAATGCGCTATATGGCTATGAACAAAATGTGTTGCGTAGAAAAGATCACTGATTTTTCTAGCGGTTGGAGGAATCTCGACACCATAAACGGCATCAATCGCCTTAGCTGAAGCCAGATGATGACACCCCGGACACACCCCGCAGATTTTGGTTACAATCTGAGATGCTTGTTCGACAGGACGGCCTTCAAGAAATTTTTCGAACCCTCTCAACTCCGGAACCTGAAAATAGACATTTTCGACATCGCCGTCATCGGTACAGAAGATCTCTATTTTTCCGTGACCCTCAAGTCTTGTGATAGGATCAATCGTATATCTTTTCATTTGACGCTCCTTCGAAGAATCGAGTTGGGGACACTATAGCGATAGAATGTCCCTGCGGGGTCAGCTATGCTTTCAACCGTTTTTTCAATATCTTTAGGATCATCCGAAGCGATCATTGTAGCGATCGCAGAAATCATCGTAGCTCCTGGGTCCGAACATTCGGCCGTTGGTCCGTAACAGCCGCCACAGGGCTTATTGGCCTTGATGCAGCGCGCACCACATCCCCCCCTTGTCGCAGGACCCATGCAAATAACGCCCTGCTCGAAAAGACATGTTTTGCCGTCATCATTAATTTCCCAATGACGATAGAATCATGTGGCTGCTCGCAGAGGCTGCATCTGTGAGTTGTTCGGAATCGGTAAACGCCTTGTCGACACAATCAGGTCGGTCGACCTCGGTCGCATGCTCAGGCAAATACCCCTTCTTTCGCAGGACGTTGATCGTAACGTCGGCCATAGCTTCCACGACCTGACTAACCTCCTCATCAGTCGGCCCGGGAAGATGGTAGAACTGAGGCTTTCCGTCGACTGTCGAAAAAACGCAAGGCGCGGAGTTCTTTCTCGACAAACTGCGGGAGAGGGGTTCTGGTGGAATCGGCTTTTCTCTCGGCTAGCCATGTTTCAAGGTTGTTTGCTAGCACTTGATAAAGAAGGGTCTTCTCTGGCTCGTGCCGCTTGTATCTGGTTTCTTCTGGAGATTGTCTTTTGTAGCGTGGGATGGCGAGAGCAGCGTTTTCCATCCAGAGGTCTTAGACGGAAAGACTCGTGACTTGAATGGGTATGTCAATGTCCGTCAGGGACAGAGTTCATTACAGCCACCACGGAAAAACTCCCGACGAAATCACCAATCAGCGCCGCCTCGCTAGCATCGATGTGAATAGTTTTAGATGGAAATCGGTCTGCGGCGGAATGTATCACAACATCATCATAGCATATAGGCATAAAAATGTTCATTGCGTGGCGCAGAACGTTTGGTGCATAATCAAAACATGGATCCAAAAAGCCTGATCAATCTCAAGAATATAGTAATTGACTAAAAAAACACGGGAGATGTTAATGAGGTTATTTACGTTACTCTTTTTAAGTTTATTTATAGTAATATCTTGTAAGCAAAGAGTCATATCTAAAGGTGCTGTCAACGCTGCGTTATTAGAGGAAATCGATTTAAAAAACTCATTGATGCCAAGAATTAAAAAATCAAGTTTGGATGTCTGTTTTGATATAACGTCTGATCTTAATCCTGATGAAAGTCAGGCTGCATTTAATGCGACAAAATCATTCGCCGAAAAGGCACTCTTTGCTTGGATTGATCCACTGCGCTCTATATCTGTGGAGCCGCTTGTCGACAAAATAAATTTTTTTCTAGCAATGGATCCTCCATGCCAAGCGGTGGGAGATCGAGATTTAACGATAAAAGTGGTGGTTGAAAGTCGGGCTTTTCGTGACAATTATAGTCCTAAGGAAAGGGCCATAGAATTCAATAGTCCTGGGGAATTTGGCGTGATGCTGCATGAGATGGGGCATGCCATGGGACTTGATGACACATACCTCGAATATTCTCCTGTTTGTCAAAATGGTCAACCGCGCTCGATGATGTGCCCAGGCCCCAGATCTTTTGCAACAGATGCTCCAACCTCCCTGTTTATTGACGATATAGTTGGTGTGAGAGCGTCATTTTGTACAGTGTTCATAGGAAGTGAGAGCCATTGTCCCGCTGAAATAAAGATAGGTCCACGGCCTAATTTGGATAAAAATGGCAACCCCATGTTTCGTATTGGCGTGACGGCGGGTGATCCTTCAGGAATTTGCCTGAAGTATGGGCCAGTTGTGGTTTCCGTCGACTCAAATTCACCAGCGCAACGCGCGGGTTTGATGCCGGGTGATTGTTTGACATGGGTTGCGGGTAGTGAGGTCAAAACTGCTTATGACGTTGATAAAGCCGTGACCTATTCTCATTTTTCTCTGATTCCAGTGGAGGCCATGCAAACTAACTCCAAGGGGTATCGGGAACGAACAGTCATTTATATCAATGCGGTTAAAAATAATGGCTCTGAGAATGCTCCTCTTCGCGTTGGAGATATTGTCAAGGCAGTTCCTGGTGGTGCATCCGGAGCGG
>CAILAO010000277.1 GCA_903832105.1 uncultured Pseudomonadota bacterium
CTCGCCCTTTGTTTGGGATTTCCAGGAATATAGATCAGAGTTTGAAATAGGGGCAGACATGGCCACATATACCGAGGCGCCTATTTGAGAGTCACCTTTTTTAAGAAAGAACCAGAAATAACCAACATCGACTCGGAAAAAGGAAAATCGCCCGAAAGTTAGCTTGGCGCAACTAATTGTTATTATATGGCATTTCCGCGAATATTTCTTTTTTATAAATTTTCCCTCAAGTTTTCATGAAAACCTGCCGACGAAAGAGCTGATTTTACGAGGCTCGTTTGCCTCGCAGCCTTTATAGAGGTGCTTATGGTACAAAGAAAAACCGCGTGTATTGGGTTGTGTCTTTTTATTTTAAGTTCTTTTTGCCTTCTTTTTTTGAGTTGCGCCGGAAGTCCTGATTTTTCTGGATCTTCCGACATGAAACCCATGGTTCCCCCACCACAGCTGACTATGAACTGGCTTTGGAACTGCGAGGATATCGATGAGGATAGTGGCAAGGGAATCGAAGTTAAAGGAAATGACCTGTTCTTTGTTCGTGGCGGCGGAAAGTACAGTTTTCCCGTTAGGCCAGAAAGTATCGTCACGCTAAACATTTCCGGAAGCTTTTGTCCGCCCGCTGAACTGCCCCGAGATATTGTGTTTATAATTGATGTTTCAGGGTCAATGGAAACTAACGATCCGGCGACAGCATCAAACACTTGCGGACGATACGATGCAATCGAGGCGGCTATTAGCAATCTTGCAACCACTTTGGCTGACGAAGCAGATGGATCTCAGTTTGCAATTATCACTTTTAGTAAAGATATCGTTTCCAGTTCGTCAAAATTTATTGGCAGTAAAAAGGATCTCTACGCCGATATTACGAAAACAGGAACGATCCAAAGTGTACTCTGTGATCATAAGACCAGCACTAATTACGATGCCGCTTTAAAACGCGCGGAAGAACTCTTCCTTGCGGGACGTTCCGGCGCCACAAAGGAAATCTACTTTATTTCTGACGGCGAACCGGATGGAAGCGCTGACGGCATCATGCTCGCAAATAAACTCAAAAAGCAAGGCGTTGTCGTTGAACAATCGACGATCCTGGCAACGATCGCCACGATCATGTTGAAAGGAAGCGATCGTGTTCTGGAACACTATATTGCCAGCAGGGACGAAAATCAAAACGCCATGCATGCCAAGGTCGACAACGTTGATGAATTGGCCGATGTGCTTGCGGAATTAGCCATCAACGAGCTTAAGGAAACCCATATGAAATTTAAGTTTATTGCCGACAAAGAATGGCAGGAATTTGATCTACCGGATCCAGCGACGACCGATGAATTCTCAATTCCGTCGATGGATCTGACGGTAGCAGCAGAGACGGAGGGCATAGAGGTCATTTATCAGTATCTTACGAGCAGAAACATGTCCTATGAATGTCATGGCACGATTAAAATGCCCATTTCAGAGGATGTGGGCGAATAGCAGCATCATTGATGTTTTAGTTCGTCAGTCTTCTACTTTTTCTGAACTAAAATAACCCGCGCGGTATCAATTTTATCAATCACTGCTTCATCGGTATCCCTGATTGGCGTGATTTTTATATCCACCGCTTCAAAATAATCACGCTGACAAGAAGCCATGGACATTGGGGTCTCCTCTCCAGTTGGTTTAATGTCAGACAGCTTTGAATATTCCGGCATAGGTGATTCCCCTTTTACATAGCAGCGAAACTCGACGGTTAAACTGTTAGAAGGCCAGGTTGTGAATGCTTCACTGACGGGAGTCCACACGAATCTCGGCTCCTGCGATACTTTACGAATCTTTGAAAAATTTCCATCTGCAGTGTAGTCAATTGTGAGTTCGGTTGGCATGGCATATAGGGTGGCTCCGCTAAAATCGGTATACATATAGGGATCTCCATCAACAGGCGCGTTTTCTGTTAACCATATTTTTTGGGCTCCTTTGGAAGGATCGCTTGGGTCTTTTAGTTTTAGGAGGTAAGCGTGTGATGGATTAGTCCGAGTAAGACCTATGATACTGCCATCTTTTAAACCACTAAGAGGGCCAACGCCTATACCTTCGGGTATAGCATCAAGAGTATAGTTTTTGCATTCTGGAGTCGCATCAAAACATTCCCTCGGGAAAACCATTAGCTTTCCGCCCTTAATACCCCAAACAGAGACTGTGACGGGATCGAAAGCGTATGCATAAACTGAAGGTCCTGTTAAAATATTACCTCTGTCGTCTCCGGCCATGACGTATGAGGTTAGACCCATGGTATTACCGCCTTGAGTTTTGATGGTGTCCCATTTATCAGGGGACGGCCATGTTTGGACGCCAGGCTTGTTATAAAGATTATTTAGAAAAAGCGCGTCATTTGGATCAGAAACAGGTGCGAGCGTCGTGGAGCTAAAATTGGCGTTATTTGCCGCTGTTTTGATATCAACCTCTTTAATGTTTTCTGGATCATTTAAGTCAATAACCGAAGGATCATTGTGACATGCTGCGAAATATAGGAGTCGCTTTTGATCAATGAAACAGCTATAACCCCACCCCCCGATGCCACCACCGTACCAATTTGGATCATAAATTTGCACGGTTCCTAAAGTGGTGATGTGTGGCTTGTCAAAAGCAATTGTAAAGGGAGGTTCATTCAGCATAGGAAATTCAACAAACATACGCCGTGAGTTTTTGATGTCGGTCCAACCCATTCCAACAAATCGTTCTCCATTCCTTTTATATGAGACGACGCAGCCTCTTGTTTGACTTTCAAAATTATCACTGTAGTACCAGGAATATTTTATAACTTCTGTTTCCGGTGTGGCAGGCGACACAAAAAAAAGCGAGGGACCTGTTTTTGCAAAAACCAATCCAGCCTCAGTAACATACGTCCGAGATCCACCACCTCCTACTTTATCGGTCGTTATATTGGGATCATAAGTCCATCGTTTCTTTCCTGAACTATCAATCGCGACAGAAGAATCGGAGCTTTCCTTAAGAGGCATGTAGTACACAAAGGGCCCTCCCCCGGTTGTGACCATCCAAAAAGCCTTATCTTTAAGTTTTTTTTCAACGCTCAATAGTTTTTGTCCGGTAAAATAGACGTAACTTTCATCTTCGTAGGAAACGACAAAATCCTTATCCTCAACCGTTGGTGAAACATACGGTTTAATCGTGTTATTTCCGACGAAGTCACCTTTCCCGGACTTTTTCCCACACGATCCAAAAATGGATATAAAAAAAAGGACATTAACGACTAAAATGATGGAATTTTTTGCCATGAGATGACCCTCCTTGGTTTAGTTGCACATTCAGAGTGACTCCTCGGCTTTTTTAACCCACATCTTAAGATTTTTGCCGCAGTCGCAGTTGATGAGGAGAAAAAGCCGGTCGGAGAACGTGTGCTAACCACCTAAATATGTTAAAAAACAGAACCCTTCTGCATTTTGTCTCAAGTTTTAACCCATTTTGGACGATCATGTTAGTGAGCACACGGTACGTTATTTTTAAGGGGGTCATAATGAATTACCGGATTTTTTTAACAGCGATATTTTCAGCGGTGATCGCGATCTCAGGATGCAGTTCTGAAGGTTCTAAGTCAAACCGAACTAAAAAGGCATCGTTAAGCATGGATGCGGCTCCTGCTGGAACCGACTTTAATTATCTTACAAGTCCAGAGAAACTTATTGAATGCCACGATAAAGGACTCGTTTACGATTGGCAAAAAGACGATTGCCACAGTGCGCGCGTTGCTTCAGATCCTTGTTCTCTCGATGACGCAGAAAAACTGTTAACCCAACTCGAAGACATTCAAGATATTAAAAATATGTTTTCTTCGCTTTCGTCCGACGATTGGGAATTAGATCAATGCGGGCTTATCGAAGATAAACCCATTATTTTCTTTAAGAAACTAAAGAAAGAAGACGAAGGTAGAAAAGTGTCGTTAGTCATCCATACGATTGGCTATAAAGCAGAAGGTGATGCTACTGCTTTTGAATTCATATTGGAAAAACCTGCAAAATTTGATGAATGTCATGAAGAGGGAAAACTTTATGATTGGGCACACGAAAAATGTGATGCATTACCCGTTGCGACCAGTTACGAGTGTAGCATCGAGCCTATTATTAAAAGATTCGGAGCGCCTTCAAGAGAGCTTTTTGAGGGTGTTCTTAAAGATGGTTGGGTTCTAGATCAATGCGGTGAAAACGAGCGCAAAGCCGTTATCTTTTTTACAAAAATGAAACGGGAAGGCCTTGCAGCAAAAGTTTCTGTTAAGAAAATAACGGAGTCAAAATAGTATCGTCACACAATTTGTGGCTTTTTCCACTTGAAGTAAACGCCCCCCAGCGGAGGGATCGTCACATTTAGAAGAAATGGTCGCCCTTGCCATTCCGCTGGGACGGTTTCCAGACCGCCGAAGTTTCCGTGACCGCTTCCTCCAAAGTCCTTTGCGTCGCTATTAAAGATTTCAGCCCAAACCCCCTCAAATGGAGCGCCTACGCGGTAATTATACCGAGGAATCGGGGTGAAGTTAAAAACGGCGATAATAAATTCGCTACAATCCCTGCTTTTACGAATCCAAGTGAGTACGGAGTTTTCGGCATCATTTGCTTCTAGCCATTCGAAGCCTTCCCAACCAAACTCGACTTCATGAAACGCGGTTTCCGTCTTGTAGATCCTATTCAATTCGGCTACGAGCCTTTGAAGTCCCTTGTGAAGAGGCCAATCAATAAGATTCCAGTCAAGGCTTTGCGTAAAATCCCATTCCTTCCATTGCCCAAATTCACTTCCCATAAAGAGGAGCTTTTTTCCGGGTTGTGCATACATGTAGCTATAAAGGACCCGAAGATTTGCGAACTTTTGCCACGGATCGCCGGGCATCTTTCCAATAAGAGACCCCTTTCCATGAACAACCTCGTCATGGGAAAGCGAGAGCACAAAATTCTCGCTAAAGGCATAAAGCATGCGAAACGTGAGACTGTTGTGATGGAATTTCCTATGAATAGAATCCTTTTTCACGTATTCCAACATGTCGTGCATCCAGCCCATGTCCCACTTCATGCCAAAACCCAGCCCCCCAACAGAAGTAGGACGGGAGACCAAGCCCCATGCCGTGGATTCCTCTGCGATCATGTGAATGTCTGGAAATTCTCGATAGACTTCTTCGTTAAGTTGCCTGATAAAACTTAACGCCTCCAAGTTCTCACGGCCACCGTATTGATTGGGGAGCCATTCGCCCTCTTTTCTCGAGTAATCAAGATATAGCATTGACGCTACGGCATCGACTCTGAGACCGTCGAGATGATAATGTCTGAACCAAAAAAGCGCATTACTGATGAGAAAGTTAATGACTTCAAAACGGCCATAATTAAAAATAAGTGTGCCCCAGTCCGGGTGATACCCTTGCCTCCAATCTGAGTGCTCAAAAAGATGCGTTCCGTCAAAGTATCCTAGGCCATGCTCATCCTTAGGAAAGTGCGATGGAACCCAATCCAAAATAACGCCAATTCCCGCTTCATGGAACTTATCGACCAGGTACATAAAGTCTTGCGGCGTGCCATAGCGGCTCGTGGGTGCAAAGTAGCCAGTGACCTGATAACCCCACGATGGGTAGAATGGATGTTCTTGGACTGGAAGAAGTTCGACGTGGGTGAATCCAAGCTCTTTCACGTATTGCGGGAGTTTCTCGGCAAGCTCTCGATACGTGAGAAATCGAGAGTCTTCTTCGACTTTTCTCGCCCAAGATCCAAGATGAACTTCATAGATGGAACAGGCTTTGTCAAAGCCATGGAACTCTTTTCTGTTCTTAAGCCACGATTCATCCTTCCATTCGTAATCCAGATCCCAAACGATGGATGCGGTATCCGGTGGAAGCTCCGCGTAGAAGGCGAAAGGATCCGCTTTATCAACGGTGTAACCGTTAAAATTGGACGAGATGTGATATTTATATGCCTGTCCTTTTACAACGCCTGGGAGAAAACCCGTCCAGATCCCTGTAGCTCCTATGGGTGACAAAAGATCTTTATGTTTCTCCCAACCGTTAAAGTCACCCACCACGGATACTCTGTTGGCATTTGGTGCCCAAACGGAAAAGTACGCGCCTTCTTTTGTGTCTTTTGTTCCAAGATGGCAGCCCAATTTTTCGTAAATCCTGAAGTGACGGCCCTCGTTAAACAAATGAAGATCTGTATCTCCAAGCTGAACGACTTCACCACCCTTTTTCTTGTTCGTCATGACGAGTTCCTCACATCATGAAATTGTGTCTAAAAGCCCAGCAAGAGGTATATTTACCCAGTCAGGTCTATTGTTTAGCTCGTAGCATATTTCGTACATAACTTTTTCAATCAGGAGGATGCCAGTCAAGGTACGACACTCCTCGTGAGTTTTTGGTATGATATCTGCTTTTTCGATATGTATAAGATAGCTCCTTAAGAATTCCTTCTGAGTCCAAAAACTCCACTCATCGAGGAAGTTTTTCAACTTTTCGCTATCTTCAACCCTGAAAAACGGTTGTCGCTCGGTGTATTTCGCTGCATAGTCGAACGATCGCAGCATGCCGACAACATCTTTAAGAGGTGATCTTTTCAGCTTTCGCTCACCAATGGAACGAGCCGGTTCTCCCTCAAAATCCAGAAAGGTGAAGTCATTCCCTGTAAAAAGAATCTGTCCTAGATGCAGGTCTCCATGGCATCTGATTCTTTTTCCTGAGAATAATTTGCTCTTTAGCGTACTCAAAAGAGCAAGAAGATCACTTTCCCGATGCAGGACCTCATTTGCAAGAGATCGGACTTTATCGGGTAGCATGGGTAGTGACTTTCGTAGCTGTTGATAGGTGTGTTCAGTATTATTCCGAAGAGACTGATAGAGAGACCTTTGGTGGAAGGGCGTGAAATCCTCAGCTAAAAAATCAGCCGTTGCGTTTTCAGAGGCCAACGCACTATGAAGCATGGCGGTACGTTCACCGAGCAACGCGGCTGAAGCGAGATAGTGACCAGCGATGGAGTCGATATGCTGGGGAGGTTTCTTATC
>CAILAO010000278.1 GCA_903832105.1 uncultured Pseudomonadota bacterium
CAATGATTCCGGTAATAAAAGAAACGGGTCCGAATACCGCTATGATGCAAAGAGTTGTAGCAATAACAGCAAGCATAACCTCTTTTGTTCCCGTGCTAGCAGCTTCAAGAGGGGGCTTTCCGAGTTCCATATGTCTAAAGATGTTTTCGCGAACGACGATGGCGTCATCGATCAAAAGACCCACAGCAAGACTTAGACCAAGAAGCGAGGTGACGTTGATGGTAAAGCCCGCAAGCATGAGTAAAATAAAGGCGCCAATAAGTGAGTTGGGTAGGGCGACGCCTGTAATAATTGTTGAACGAGCATTTCCCAAAAAGAGAAAAACGACGAGAATCGTCAAGATAATTCCTATGAATATCGATTGCTTCACATCGTCAACGTTCATTCTGATTGGCTTTGCACCGTCACGAACGATAGATACGTGAGGCTTTCCAGGGGTCGTTTCAAATTCTTTGTTGAGCTTTTCCATGGCGGACACAATGCCATCGAACACGGCGACGGTGTTTGATCCAGATTGCTTATAGACATATAAAAATATTGCTGATTTTCCATCGATGAAGGTTCTTGAGGTCTCTTCGGCCAGTGAATCGACAACACGCCCGATATTATTTACGGTTACCGGGACATCGTTACCCATAAAACTGACAACGGTTCCTTCGATGTCTTTCAGGGATTTAAATTCAGCCATCGAACGAATAACCGTTTCCTGCTCTTTTCCAATGACCTTCCCTGCTGGGATGTTCTTGCCATTGGCTGCGATTCTTGCAGAAGCAGCCGTTGCGGAAACTTCGTACTTTTTTAGTTTTTCTTTATTAAGTTCAACGTGTAGTTCACGCTTGCGAGCACCATAAATTTCGACAAGACCGACTTCAGCCACTTGCTCAATGCGGCTTTTTATGCGCTCATCAGTCAAGTCATATAGTTCCGTTTCTTTAAGGTCTGCAGCAATCCCAATGACAGCGATGGGCTGGTCAGATGGGTCGATGTTTTTGATGAGCGGCTCTTTAATATCATCGGGAAGCCTTGATCGAATAAACGCGATCCGATCTCGTACTTGTTGAGTTGCGTACTTAATGTCGGTTTCCTGCGTAAACTCCGTGATAACGGTGCTGATACTTTCTTTCGATGACGAGCGAACAGATTTGATGCCAGAAAGTGTGCTCATTTCATCTTCTATGAGTTTTGAAACTTGCGTCTCAATTTCTTCCGGCCCCGCCCCGGGATAAACAGTTGTGACAAGGACAACTGGGAATGTCATGTTGGGAAAGAGATCGATTCCGATTCGCGTGAAACAAAGTCCGCCAACGATCAATATTAATGTAAAAATACATGTGATAAAGACTGGACGTTTGATGGATAGATCAGGAAGATTCATGAGGCGCCTCCGGGCGGTCTACTCTGAAAATGTTTTCATTTGGGACAAAATTTGCAGTACTTCTGCCAGTTTTGTCAGCTCATTTAGCTGGGACGATGCATAATCTTGTTCAAACAAGAGAACCTGATAAAGGGTCGAGCGCCCCCGAAGATGTCTTTCGCGTTCGTATTCAAGTTTCACCTTTTGGACATCTTCGATTGCGCTGGCGAGCTTCAAACGACTTTTTGCTTCTTCAAGTTTTTTATTAAGATTTTGCCATTCCTGCTCTTGTTCGAAGACCTTTCTCTCATAATTTTTTGCGGCTGCTTGAGATTCCAAACGATATCCCGCGGTAGAGCTTCTCACGGTTTCGAGATCTAAAGGTGTGCTGACGGTGACTCCGACGCTCCAGGTTGGTTTATTTGCCTTTGTCGATTCCTCGGGAATATCTTTATCTGTGGTGTCTTTGCCATTTAGAGCGTAATTTCCGAAAACTTCCAGTGTGGGTTTGTTTTTCTCTTCTGCCATAATCGAAGAAGCCGATGTGGCTTCGGCTTGCGCCTTCAAAGCCCTGACGTCATCACGCTCATCCTTCTTACCCGGAACTTTCAGAGCATCGGCTAATCCAGGAGCATATTCAATCAGAACCTCACTCACCGTGTCTGAATTAATTCCGCGAAGCACGTTGACATTTTTTGCAGCAACGCGCTCATCGTCTTTTGCGGCTCTTAATTCGAGAACACGGAGGCTTATCATGGCATTAACTTGGATCAAGTCCGCTTTATCCGCGAGTTGACGATCGACGCGTGTCGAAGTCCACTCTTTTAGTTTGGTGGCGCGATTGAGGTTTTCAGTTTGGATTTTTACGGCTTGACGTGCAAAAGACAGTTTCCAATATGCCATTTCAGCGTCCATGAGGATTGATTTGATTTTGTAGCTTTCAGCGTAGAATGTTCCGACATTTTTAGCTTTAGCTGCAGTTTCAGTGGCAAGAAACTCTTTTCCGAGAGAATTTCTCCAGAGAGGTTGTCTTAGTTCAATCATGGGCCTTGCTGTGTAGAATTTCTTCTGGGGCATGACGGTTGGCTTAGGGTCTTCATATTCGACTTTGTTTAAGTTATAGGAGAGCGTCGCATTTGTTCCAAACCGAAAATTTTCTTTGACACCCACGGTGTAGACATCAGTCGTCATTTTGTTTGATCCCACGGCTTGATTCGTAATCGGACTCTGGTCAGCTGTGTGGGAAATGGTGGCGAAGACATTTGGCGCAAAGGCTAGGCTGCCCTCATCTCCTTTGAGAGAAGTGCTTTCCATGGTTTGCCTTGACGCTTGGATGCCGTTATGCTGAGCCTTGACCTGTTCCAGAAAAGAAGTGACGTCAAGCGTTGACTTCTTTTCTACAGTTGCTTGAGCGAATAGTGATGTTCCGATAAGACAAAAACAAAAGCAAAGAAAAGTACTTTTCATTGCGGCATACCTCCCCATTTCTTAGAGTAGGATTATACTAAAATTTCAAATAAAAGCATTAAAAATAGGGAGGTTATGATTTAAGTAAACTAAGACGTTTCATAACGGCGCTGTCCATGGAAGCTTCGTAAGGGATTCTTTCAGAAACGTTCACTTTTTTGAACCAAGTCATTTGCCGTTTTGCGTATTGTCTGGTTGCGAAAAGAATGAGTTCTTCCAGTTGAGAGGTCTCGAATTCGCCCCGAAGAAAACGGAAGGTTTCCTTGTATCCAATTGTCTGCATTGGTTTGGCGTTCCATGGACAACCTTCGGCCAGCAAGCTACGAACTTCTTCAACGAGTCCGGTTGCCAGCATGGACTTTGTGCGATTGAGAATGGTTTCATGAAGATATTTTCGAGGAGGGTCAAGAAAAATAATATAGGGATCATTGAGGCATTCTGGGAGCTCCCCCTTCCTTTCGACTTCACGGACGGGTTTCCCTAAAAGAGTTAAGAGTTCCAGGGCACGAGCTAATCGGAACTTGTCGTTGGGATGAATCTCCTTAGCGCGAATGGGATCAAGCTTTTCGAGGGTATCTCGAAGCTCGTCGACGGTCTTTTCGTTCAATTTTTTTCTTAGGTCATCATTTTTCGGAAGATCAGCATGCCATCCCTCGCCTAGAAAAGCGCGCAAGTATAACCCAGATCCTCCGACGACAATCGGAAGCTTTCCTCGTTCCCTAATCTGAGTCGCGGCCGCTCGTGCCATCACTGCGTATTGTCCCGCATCAAAGTCTTGGGACCAGTTAACGATGTCGATCATGTGGTGCGGAATTCGATTCTGTTCATCCTGTGTAGGTTTTGCGGACCCGATATCAAATCCGCGATAGATTTGGACCGAATCGCAGCTAACAATTTCGCCATTAAATGTCTCTGCGATTTTTAGGCCGAGAGCGGACTTCCCGCTTCCTGTCGGACCACAAATGATGAGAATCTTCATATTCACCGATCGAACCAGCGTGCGACTTCACTAAAAGACCACCACTTGAAGACGCGGCGACCGTGGGGGCAATTTAGGTAAAAATCGACTTGGTCAGCCTCGTGCAGCAACTGTTTAAGCTCCTTTTCCCCGAGTTCTTCGCCCATCCGAACCGCAGAATGGCATGCGATACTTGCGAGAATTTCGCGGGAAATGCCAAGTGAGAGCGTGGAATGGTCCCCGCCAGAAAGGGCGTCGCTAAGATCAGAAAAGATACTATCAAGAGGTCTTCCTGTTAAGAGTGAAGGAATGGCGCGAAGTTCAAGTGTGACAATCGTTCTCTTGCTTGCTGAGTCGGTTGAGTCAGGTGAAGGTGCGGGTTTTGTAATAACAGCAAAACGAAACCCGGCTTTTTCGAGATCCTTTTGATGCTCTTCGAGTAAACTAATCTCGGATGGGCTGAGTTCGATGGCTTCCGGAATCAGCAGCGGCTGGCAATGAAGCTCTTTCTCGAAGTTTTTATTAAGCCTTTCAAAAATAATCCGTTCATGAAAGGCGTGTTGATCAATAACGAGCAAACCACCTTCGCTCTCTTCTGAGATTCGGTTTTCAAACAGAAGATAACAGCGATCGACGGTGCCAATATATCTTAACTCTTTCCAGTTAAACGGCTTTATTGGTTCCGCTTGGCTGTGTGGGATAGAGTCGGGGAAAATAGGTGTTCCCGAAGGGATAAATTGGTTTCTTGATCGATCAAAGCCACTTGATGAAGACGTGAGACCATCAAAAGACATGATGCTTCGTTTGGGTTCTGATCCCCTAAAATAAGAGTCGCGCGCTCTCGAAGAATAGTTTTTTGTTGTTTCAAGATCAAAATCTTTCGAAAACGCTTGCCCGGTATTTGATGTGAAACTGGTCTGGCTGTGCAGTGAAGAGGGCTCGGCAGTCCCCGCATCGGTGTTCCTCAGTGGCATTTCGGCCCAACCGCCGTCACGCAAAGAATTTCTGATGGTATAAGTGATGAGATCCTGGACTTCTTTAGTGTATTGGAAGCGCACTTCTGTCTTTGCGGGATGAACGTTGACGTCGACAAGCGATGGATCGAGCTTTAAAAAGGCGATCAGGAAAGGGTACCGCCCCTTCAAAAGGTGACTTTGATAGCCGCGTATGGCTGCATAGCGGGTCGTGGAGTCTTTGACCCATCTTCCATTGACGAAGATGTAAATAAATTTAGATGTTGGTTTTTCTAGCCCCGGGGGAGATAAAAGAATCTCGATATCTCCATAACGAGAGAGTGCACTATGGTCCTTAGAAGATTTAATCGAAGAGGTGTAAACCAACTTTTTAATCGAGTCTTTGCCGAAGATAGCGCTTCCTCGTTCTTTCAAACAATCCTCACCAAGGGGGAATGGCGGCGGGCCATCAAGCTTTACAGTTGCAGGTGATCTAAATTGTTCTTTTCCGTTGTGAGATAGCGTGAATTCGACATGAGACAGACCAAGTGAAAGTGCTTGAACGAGCTCAAGCGAGTATGCGTATTCGGTTGAGTCGGACTTCAAAAACTTGCTCCGTGCCGGGATGTTAAAGAAAAGATCTTCAACGGTTACAGATGTCCCTGGGGTGCCGTTCCAGGGGCGAACATCAGGATGGTTGTCACCGGTTGTCACGATTTTCACGCCCTCAAGAAGTTCTTGATTGGAGTAAGGGCCGTCGCTCTTCACGGTCGCAAGCGTGAAGCGACTAACGGAAGAGATGGCAGCAAGTGCTTCGCCGCGGAACCCCATGGTTTTTATACTAAAAAGGTCATCTCCCTTGCGAATCTTGCTGGTGGCATGGCGTTTAAGGCTGAGAAGGGCATCCTCTCGATCCATCCCCGAGCCGTTATCGCTGACAAAGACTCGCTTTTTTCCACCTTCTTCGAGTTCAATGGCAATGCTCGTTGCCCCAGCATCAACAGCGTTTTCAACTAATTCCTTGAGGACACTGGCAGGTCTTTCGACGACTTCTCCAGCGGCGATCTTGTTAATAACGGCATCTTCTAGTAAATGTATAGATCCCATGGGGGTGACCTTTAGTTTATGGAGTTTAAAACCGTGGATTCAACTTATATCACCAGTGCCGCAAATGCAAAAGCTCTTCCGATGTTCGAAGCACCGGAAGTTGCTTTTGTGGGTCGTTCTAATTCAGGAAAATCCAGTCTTCTCAATGCGATACTTTTGAGAAGAGGTCTCGCACGCAAAGGGCGGACGCCGGGCCTCACTCAAATGGCCAATTTCTTCGAGGTATCGCTCAAGGTACCGGGGAAGACTAAAAAAGAAAAAAAGGTGCTCATTTTTGCCGACCTCCCAGGCTACGGCTATGCCGAAAATCCCCAAAAAAATCGCATGGCCTGGGATGATCTGATGATTGCTTATTTTAGGCGTTCTAAGATTCGGGCGATCCTTTTTTTGATGGACATCAGGCGCGACTTCGATCAAGACGATCTCGGACTTTTGAGGTTTCTCTCGAAAAACTGCGAAATTATGCTCGTGTTAACAAAAATTGACAAGGTTGGGAAAACAGAGGTCGAACCGAGAAAGACTCTGATTCAAAAAGCATTAAAAGGGCATAAAATCGATTGCTCTCAAATTTTTTGTGTTTCTAGTCAGAAGAACTTGGGCTTTGACGAACTAAGGCAAACGATACTTAGTTTTGCGGAGTAATTCCTTCTTTTCTTTCCCTATCAACGTTTACAAAATGACCCTTGAGGTTGCGTTTGGCATAGGAATGCCTTTATCGCTTCATTGTCGGCTTTAAACTGCTCGGCATCGGCTTTGAGCTTGCTGTTTTCCGCATCAAGCCTCGCGATATCCCTATCCTTGTCGGCCTTGAGTTTCTCGGCGTTGACCTTAAGTTGTGAAATGTCTTCAGTTTTTTTCTCGACGTCGGTTTTTAGCTTCTCAGCTTCGACCTTGAGCTGCTTAGCCGCCTCAATCAGGAGCGCTGTCAGTTTGGGATAATCGACGGTTTTGATGCCATCCTGACCGGTTTTCACAAGTTCCGGCAG
>CAILAO010000279.1 GCA_903832105.1 uncultured Pseudomonadota bacterium
CTCTAGCATACATCCTCCCGCTTTGCCAGGACCCACCATGCGATCTGTGAGGGGCAATCTTTCATGGCTCTTGCCTCCTGTCGAGTTTCCCCTGGCTAAGGTATTCCGAGAGAGATCATGATTAGGCAACAAGATGACGACTAAGTCTAAGCGCTAGAAGGGTTTTAGACTGATTGAGTACACGCCCTAACGCTTGAAAGGCTCGTCGCTAAGGTTAGGGACGTGAGTAGCCATATTGCATATAGATATTCTGAGTCATAGATCGTGTTTTGAAAAAGTCCGAAAATGACTGTGCCAACGACTAGCACAGAAGGATTTGAAGGAGAGAGAGAAAGTCCTAAACCGGACGCTGCACGTGATGTAGCTTTAAAAAGACCTATTAAAAGTGCAAAAAGGCCGCAAAATCCGATGAGGCCAAAATAAGCAAGTGTTTGAAGAAAGATGTTATGTGCGGAGTAACGCTCCCCTTGATGATTTATAGCGTCATAATACCGTTCAAGCACCTGGTCCATTCCTGCAAATCCAGCGCCAAAAAGAGGGTGATCTAAAAAGATTTTCCAGTGAACTTGCCAAAAGACGATGCGAGGAAAGCGTTCTGTTAATGGGATTGCAGGGTTTATAAGCTCCATTGCCCTTGAAATCATCGAACCTTCCCACCACAAAAAACCAGAGAGAAGAACAAAGCTGGCCAAAAGCCACAATTTATAGCGCCAAAGCGAACGAAAACCGACGAGTAAGAACGACAAAAAAACCGCCGCGAGAGGCCAGCGAGATCCCGTAAAAAGAAGGTTGAGACTGGCTACAAAAAAAACTGCGGCCCAGCAATTTCTTGAGTTTTTATGTGCGGATTTTGCAATGAAAAATGGGATCGCTAGAATAAGAAGCGCAAGATTATATGAAAGTGTTAGAGGATGGCTCATGAACCCTGAAACGCGGTAAACCCCGTAGGCGAAGCGATTTGGGGGTAGGATGGAGGAAAATCCGTGGACGAGATCTAAACCCGTATACCTCTGAACCAGAATATAACCAAAATGTATTGATAAAACGATTAATAGAAAAAGACTAAGATGATACTCGCTAAAACCTCTACGTTTGATTGCGACCACACCGCTTGAAAGAGCAAACCACAAGAGGGCATATTTTAAAACAATATGTGAAAACTTTTTTATGACAATCGCAAACGTTACTAAAGAATCATCGAAATAGTACGAGCCTAGAGAACTCAGAAAACAACAGATCAAAAAAAGTAAAAGCCCCTTATGTAACGGTGAAAATAGTTTCCACGCAGCAAAATCGGCATTGGGTAGGCTTTCTCGCCAGCGTTTCCCGGAAATGATCCATAAAAAGAAAATGGCGCCAAGAAGATATCCGGAAAAAATTGGCAAAAAGATCGGGAAGATCGAAAGAAAAAGAAGAAACGTCGGGCTTTTAAAAAATAATTTCATCGTGACTGACTTGGACTTAAGAGGTCCCTAAATTTAGAATCTTCACTACGATTATATATAAAAAATTCCAGCTCTTGGCAACATTCGCAGACTTCGGTTGCGGCCGGCTCTCCAAAACGTTGCACTATAAGCTCCCGCGGCAAATTCTTAGTGATAATAAACTCATAAAACGGCGGGATCGAGCGGTTTAAGTGGCTTTGAACGTACCATGTTGGGTTATTAATCCATTGATAAGGTTCCAGGGATTTGCTGACTTGATTGATCCAGACATTGTTCCTCGATAGTTCAGTCACATATTTTGCGGTCCAATAATCGCCATAACCAGTATGGATGCCGTATTTTGATGTGACCGAATCAACGCACGAAACCTCCTTGGGATAAGGAAGTTTAAATGTGATGGGGTCGCCTTGAGAAGCTAAAAGCCCAAGAGACGCGGCTGATAGTAAAAACAAAAGGGAAGACAAGGCAGGAATCAAAAAGCGATAAGATTTCAATCTGTCCCAGACAAAACTCAACATGAAACACTGCGGAAGTATGAAACAGGTTTGCATCTGTCGTAAGCTTGTGGCGTCGCTATAACGACCGTTAAGTAGCATGGCTATAAAGCTGATCGGGATACTCGATAGACAAAAGAGCGAAATAAATAGAAGCTTCGGACTTTTCGATTTTCGAAGAATAATAACTGTTCCGAGCATCCAAATAGCGGAGCTTATAAGCAAAGGATATAGTACAGACCAGAGTTCAGGCATGTCTTTCACAAAAGCCGCGAAGCTTTTTGGAACACTTGAGCTAAATAGATGGTTAACTCCTGCTCCAATATGACCCATGCCCAAGAAAGGCATTAACTTGACAAAAAGGACACCTAAAAATCCGGATAATAAAAAAAACTTCAGTGTGAGTCGAAAGGTTTCTTTTCTAAGGATTTGACGACGATAGAGTATAAAAAAAGAGAAGTATATTGGAAGGATAAATTGGGGAACAATGATGATGTCGGAGAAAATCCCAAGAAAGGACAGAAGGAAAAAAATGATCCAAAGCATTTTTGAATCTGGCTTTGAGAGGAGGGCCAAGCAAAGTTCTAGCAATAATAGGCCAGTTAGAATCGTACCTTGATGAACGGTGGCAAAAGCCCAAAGAAATGAGTACATACCCTGATACTTGAGATGGTATAAAAAGAGCAAAAAAAGGGCGAGACTCGAAAGACTGACGAGTGCAGGGTTAAAATTGTCAGGGACCACCCTTCGCGTGATTCTGATCATAAGAATGCACAAAATAAGTCCATAAGCCGCAGCATAGGCGGTATAGGCATAACCAGCATCAGGACTCAAACTAAAAGCTATAAACATGCCTAGCAGATCGGGAAATGCATAGGGTGTTGGTGTGAGATTCCAATGTCCGCTTTCAATTTGCCGTTGGAAAAGATCGCGATAGAGACTAAGACTATAAAGAACATCACTATTAATAAGACTAAATTGTTGTGCTACTAATAAGCAGAAAGCGAGTACGACAAACAGAGTCAGTGAAGCAATAAGAATGAATGTGAGGAGATTGGTGACTTTGACTCTTGAAGGCATTAGGACATGCATTATGATTCGGGGCAATCAGTTGAGATCCTTGTTTTCGTAATGATCCCCTCATCGCTCAGGAGACCAGAAAGTTCCGGATTTTGAAGCACTTCAGCAACAGGAATTTCATCACCATCGACAATCATTGTTTTTGCGAAGAGACGAATTCCGTGGCTATAATCGGCATACTTATTTCCATGAACAAGACTTAATGACTGGATGGGTTCGGCATCTTCTGCGGGCTTGATAGGGGCTTTGTGCCAGCCATAGATAGCAACGCGCCGTGGCATTGAATCGAGGCGGTTCGTGAGGACAACGTCTTTTTTATGTCCAGCAGTCAAAGAGCCGGGACTGATTGATTTTAACTGTTTTGCAATGATGCGGTCATGCTTCGAGTAGTATGAACTGTCAACCATTTGATCGCCCGGCGGAAGAGGAGAGGGGGCTAATTTGACCTCAGCTTGGCGATAAATCTCGTCAACGAGTTTTTTCGTCGGCAAAGAAAAACCAAAATAATCGGCAACTCTCTGAGCGGTTAGCGGATTCATTGGGATGCGAACAAAATCTCCGTCACGACCGATCGCCAGGTAATCAGGCATCACCCAGACTGTTCCGCGATGAATAACATCGTTACCTTTCTTCAAAGTCAAATAAACGGGTTGGAGTTCTTTCAAAAAAGTAGGAATGTTTCCTCTTCTAAGTTCTCGCAAGATGATGAATTCGCGGTCTTCTTTTGATTTGCCTTCCGTAAGACGAATAAATTCCGAACCCGACATGGCCTTTTTAGGTCTTTTTGGAATTCCATCAGGATAGGGGGCTGTCATGAAAGGCGTGAGGACTGTTTCGTTGACAAAGTAGGCAATATGCGAACAAGACGTTAGCCAGAAACCAACAAACAACATAAACCAGAATCGCGTCAAACACATGTATACGGGCATCCTCTTGCGCAAGAAATACATACCAAAGGTAACATGAGGGGTCATGAAGCACAATAAAAATCTAAATTTTGATTTTTGATAAAACATATTCGAATTTAATGTTGAGTTGGAGCCTTAAAATAAAGCGAAAAACGTGGATTGTGAAAAAAATTAAGTCTTCGAGTCATTCTGACGAGAAGCGAATATAGAGCGATTGTACCTTGATCCAATGCGTATGTACAGAAATTAGTCACATGAACCGAAAGAAGAAATTCGTCGCGTGTTTTCTTTGGCTGAATGCAGCGTTTTTTGCAGTTCTGTCAACGGAACTTTTTGCGCCGGAAACGGAATCACATGAAACGAAGTCAGCATTGGGTCGTGTGATGCCCACGCCCCCTATTACATCCATCATCGATTTGCAGCCAAGTAGAACGGTCACGACAATCGATATCCGGAATTCACAAGGCAACAAAGGACAAGCTACTTTAGTCAATCTTAATCCTGAAATTAATGTGTGGTACACTCTTCAGGTCGCCTGGCCAAACAGCAAAGAACAATCATTTTTTCATCTTGAAAATGTTGACCCTAGCAATAACCGATTGTTCCTTGATCAACAAAATCCCGATGGTCTCGTAGTCGAACGAAAACTTATCGGCGAAGATCTTGTGACGACGAAAAAGTTGTGTGATTTATGGGGACGATCAGGACTGGAGATCAGATTGGCGCGATTCTCCAATAAGGCATACGCTCCGCTTTGTGAGGGAGCCATTCTGCTACGCAACAAGATTGAAGGACACCAAAGCACAAAGGAACGGGTCGCGGATTTCCTTAGGGATCATGTGTGGAAAGGCGAACAGATCACATCGCTCGTTAAAGAGACAATTTTTAAAGATCATTTTAAAATCTCTGGTGTTATTGCAGAGGCGGCAAAGCCTCTCACCAAGATTTTGTCAAATGAAGTGCAGGACAGTATTCCGGCCCCTGGAAAGGTTCAAGAAAAGTTTAAAAACACCCTTCTCGAACCGAGGTTTCTTGGCATCAAAGCCGAGTTTGAGCCGGACGGGAAGATGCAAGTGGGAACTTGGTACCGAGCTGCAAATGAAAATCTCGGGGTATATGTTAGTGTCATTGAGCCAAGAGTCATCAGCGAGGAAGTTACGTCGAGCTATAGAAATATCGTCGGTACTATCGATCAAGTAGAGGCCGAGTCGCTCAGTTATCTTGTTGCTTTTGACCTTGATCGATACGATGCTGGGTTCTCACTTGGAACCGATAATCCAGGTGTGGCATGGTCTGAAAGAATATCTGAGGAAGCAAAAGTTAAAGACCTTCCGGGTCCTGATGGGATCGGAACTGTTGATCCTTTGGTGCCGCTTGGACTTCTCGCTCCGCAAAATGCAAGGCGCGTTGTAGCGACTTTTACAGGTGGGTTTAAGCGAATGCACGGAGCGTTCAAGTGGGGAGAATTCTCAAGAAAGAACTTCGGAAGTCATTATGGTTTTATCGAAAATGGAGTTGTGTTTAGTAAGCTACAGCCAGGACTTGCCACGATCTTTATGCTTGAAAACGGCGCCGTCCAGATGAAAACATGGAAAGAGAGTGACGACGCCATCCTTGGGAAAATTCGTCATGCTCGTCAGAACGGTCTACCTATCATCGATTATGACGAAAATAAAGATGTTTCGTCTCCGGGAAAACATGTCAATCAATGGGGGCCTGGTAACTGGTCGGGATCGCAGGATAGTAAGTTTCGGACGTTGCGAGCAGGTTTGTGTCTTCAGAAAAATACGGCGAAGGGGTTCCTGATTTATGGATATTTTTCGTGCGCAACTCCATCGACCATGGCTCGTGTTTTCCAAGCTTACGGATGTCAATACGCGTTACATCTCGACATGAACGCCCTAGAACATACTTATCTTGCTCTTTATTCGAAAAAGGGTTCCGGAGACGACGAACGGCTTGCGTCGATCCAGCATTTGATAAGCGACATGAAGGTTCTTGACAAGACTGTTGAAGGCCAGAATATCCCTAGATTCGTGGGCTACCCTGATAATCGAGACTTTTTCTACATTATGAAGCGAACCCCCTAAAAGGACTCACCGTTTTCGATGATTTTTATCTAGTGAAGCTGCCCATTTTCGTGTATTCTGGATCGAACGTTTGGCGATTTGACGGTTTATATTTCGTGACCAAGAGAGGATCGTAAGAATTGTATGAAACGGACGCAATGGGTAGGGCAAGTGTGTTTTGTCGTGCTTGGTTTTGTTTTATTTGGCGCTATCGGTTTAAAGGCTGAACAAAAGCAGTCGAAAGTTCCGGTGGCTTCCGAATCTCTGCAAAAGCAAAACGATGAACTATTTAAAACCCTCCAAACAGTGCATGGTTATTCAGATGATCAAATGGCGGCGATAAGAAAAATATTTGCGACCTCTGGTTTTGTTGGGCAGGGAAACCCTTCTGTAACAAAACACCCCGCGACTCCAGGCGAGTGTCGCGAAAAACTCAGTAAAGCATCGATAAGTTATGATAATGCCGATTTTGAAAAGATTTGTGGCGCTAAATATATGGCACCAATCTACAACACCACTCGGGACCCCAAAGAAACGATGTCTCAAGCTAAAGTTTGTATCGACCAATTTGAGTTTCCCAATATCCCTTGTGAGTATCCCGTCGTATGGGTGCGGGCTAAAGAAACCGTGGAAATTTGTGAGGCTCTTGGTAAGAGACTTTGTGATGCCCACGAATGGGAAGGAGCCTGCGCTGGAAGCCTTGAAGACCCCGATTATCAGTTCGAATTCGCCAAGAATTTGAGTCCTAACGCAGCAGTCGAAAAGCTGCGCCTAATCCATAACAGAGCACGCGCTGACAAGAAAGTCTGGGCATATGGACCGACATATAAAACGGGTATTTGTGGTGGGGCGAGCACAAAAGACAAGGCATGCAATGGAGGGAACTGGAAAACATGTGGTTCCAACACGTATCCAACGGGATATTTTCCGGATTGTCATAGCCCTCTCTACGTCTATGATCAGCATGGCAATGCGGCAGAACACATGAATCTTCCCTTGAAGGAAAGTCAGATGGCAAGTTTCGGAAGCAAAGGAAATAGGGAATACGGATATACGGAAATGAAAGGGAGTTGGTTTATTTTTGATCATTTTAAAGCCCACGAAGATTTCTGTCGTTGGCGGGCTCCGTATTGGCACGGAAGTCGTGTCATGGATCCGCAGAGTCATCATAACTACCATCTTGGATTTAGATGTTGCAAAGATGTGAAGACGCCCTAATTGAGATCTTATAAAGATAGGTTAATGGTTGAACAATGGCTCCTAATGATACTCACGCTGATGCGCAAAGTAACCCATCCTCAAAGTTTCCTCTCTGTGTGGACTTAGATGGAACGCTTATAAAAACCGACACGATGATTGAGGGCTTTTTTAAGCTCTGCCGCACTCATTTATTTAAGGCATTGATGGCGCCTTTTTGGCTTTTACGTGGGCGGGCGTACTTCAAAGACAAGATCTTTACTCATGTTAAGTTGGATTTCGACACTCTTCCTTACAACGAAGAGCTACTTAAGTTTTTGCACGAAGAAAAACAGGGTGGACGCGAACTTTGGCTCGTGACCGGCGCATCGGAAAGGGTTGCAAAGCAGGTTGCAGAGAGAGTGGGTCTGTTTTCCAGGGTTCTTTCGAGTGATCGAACCACGAATCTAACCGGCAGGAAAAAAGCAAGGCTTCTAACAGAACTCCTGGGGCGCAAAAAGTTTGCTTATGTTGGTGATAGCTACGTAGATCTTAGGGTTTGGAAAAGGGCGGCGGAGGCTTATGTCGTTGCACCGCACTTTGGACTTGAAGCGCGAGTGGCGCGTTTATGTTCAATAACCAAAGTTTTTCCGACAAAGGGAAATTTTCTCCATCTTTTGGTTAGATCTCTTCGAGTTCATCAATGGAGTAAAAATATTTTGATCATGGCGCCGGTTATTCTCGCGCATCGTCTTGACGATCTGCCTGTGATGCTAAATGCATTTCATGCCATGATCGCTTTTTCCTTGGTTTCGTCGAGCGTATATCTTCTGAACGACATGCTTGATCTCGAAGCTGATCGAAGACATCCCGATAACAAAAGAAGGCCGTTTGCTTCCGGTGATCTCGCCTTGTTATGGGGCTTTCTTTTAACGCCGGTATTTCTGGGTCTTGGCTTGACCGCTGCTTGGGCGTTGTCAATCAAGTTTTTGAAAGTCGTACTGTGGTACTATATAACGACGCTAGCCTACTCGATTAATCTTAAGCAGGTTGTGTTGGCGGACATTATTATTTTGGCGTGTCTTTACGCGTGGCGTTTGATCGCCGGCTCGACAGCGACGGAAGTTGTTTTGTCAAACTGGTTCCTAGTCTTTGCAGGGTTCTTCTTTTTAAGCCTTGCGCTGATTAAGCGTTGTTCTGAACTCATTTTAATCGAGAAGCTGGAGCAGAGGAAATCCCCTCGTCGTGGCTATGCTGTGGGTGATTTGCATCAGCTAGAGAGTTTTGGTTCAGCTAGCGGATATATTTCGGTCCTCGTGCTAGCTCTTTATATCAATAATAGCGAACAGGTGACGATGCTTTATAAACATCCGAATTATCTTTTGTGGATGTGCCCACTTCTCTTATACTGGATCAGTAGAATGTGGTTGAAAGCACATCGCGGTAAGATGTACACGGATCCTTTGGTGTTTGCTTTGAAGGATAGAGTAAGTTATGTCATGATCGGTGCGATGGGATTTGTTTGGCTGTTAGCGACGGGTCTTTTTCCACTCAAGTAGTCGAGGTTATTTCCATGCGCGAATATCTTTCTTGGGGCCGGGTGTTGAAGTATCAACACGAAATCAGGCGACTTTTCTGGCTAACTGATGATTTGCCTTTTTTAGGTATGACTGAAAAATCAGTCCTTCCATTCGCATATGGGCGAAGCTATGGCGATGTCTGTCTTAATAAGGACGGAATATTGCTGGATACGACGGGACTTAATAGGTTTAAGGCCTTCGATGCGGATCGAGGCATTTTAAGCTGTGAGGCGGGAGTGAGTCTTGCCGATATCTTGGACTTGATTGTTCCTCTTGGATGGTTTTTGCCTGTTACGCCCGGGACGAAGTTCGTTTCTGTAGGAGGAGCGATTGCAAATGATGTTCACGGTAAAAATCATCATGTTGTCGGAACATTCGGTAATCACGTGCTTAGATTTGAGCTTTTTCGTTCTGACGGCAAGCGTTATCTTTGTTCTCCCGAGGAAAACGTCGAGCTCTTTGAGGCGACTATAGGGGGTATGGGACTCACAGGTCTCATCACATGGGCTGAGATTCAGCTGAAGCCGATTCACTCCGTAAATATGGATGTGGAGAATATTAAATTTTATAACCTAGAAGAGTTTTTTAGCATCTCAAAGGAATCTGATGAGAAGTTTGAGTATACGGTGGCTTGGCTCGATTGTCTGACGCGTGGGGAAGCCATGGGGCGAGGCATTTTTATGAGAGGCAATCATACACCCGGATCTTCGATGAGCCTTCGTCGAAAGGCTGAAGCTGTTAAAAAGCCAAAGTTTTCGGTTCCTTTTGCTGCTCCGAATCTACTGCTGAATAGACTGACCATGCAGACGTTTAACAATCTATATTTTCGAAAGCAGCTTAGTAAAGTCACAAAATCAAAAATTCACTATGATCCTTTCTTTTATCCTTTAGATGCCGTTGGGGGATGGAACAAGCTTTATGGAAATCGCGGGTTTTTCCAGTATCAGTTTGTGTTACCGGAGAAGAATGCTCACGGTTTGAAGGAAATTCTCCAGCTTATCACGGAATCTGGGATGGGCTCTCTTCTGGCAGTGCTCAAAAAGTGTGGAGCGAAGACTTCCAGAGGCCTCATATCGTTTCCGATGGAAGGAGTCACGTTGGCGCTCGATTTTCCAAATAACGGTCTTAAAACTCGGGAGCTTCTGAGACATCTTGATAAAAAAGTGTTGGAGTTTGGCGGAAGGACTAATCCGTCAAAAGACGCTACAACCGATGCGTCGTACTTCCAGGAATTCTACCCACAGTGGAAACAATTTTCGAAGTACTGCGATCCAAAGTTTTCATCTAGTTTTTGGCGAAGGGTAATGGGAAATGAAGCAAACTAACGAACCACATATTGTTATATTTGGGGCTACCTCAGCGATAGCGCAAGAAGTTGCAAAGTGTTATGCAAAACAAAACGCGCATTTTTATCTCATTGCGCGCTCTAAAAATAAGCTGGAAGCGGTGGCGAACGATCTTCAAATCCGCGGTGCCAAGCGTGTTATGACGCACGATGTTGATTTGTCCGATTTTGAGAAGCATAAGAAGATGATCGCAAAATCAGTTGAGGACTTAGGGCGAATTGATTGCGTTATTCTTGCCCACGGAATTCTCGCTGGTGATGCAAAAGAAGGAGGCGCTTATGAGGCTGCCGAAGATGTTTTTAGGATCAATTTTCTGAGCTATGTATCTCTTCTTATGCCGATTGCTGAATATCTTGAAGGGCAAGGCTCCGGAACCATTGCTGTGATATCATCGGTCGCAGGTGATCGTGGACGTCAAAGCAATTTTGTCTACGGCAGTTCAAAGGCAGCCCTTGATTGCTACGCCGCTGGGCTTCGAAACAAATTGTTCCCTGCCGGAGTTCATGTCATCACGGTAAAACCCGGTTTTGTTTCGACGCCGATGACGGCCGGTTTAAAGCAAGGTCCTCTTTTTGCCCAATCAGACACAGTTGGAAGAGCGATATATCAAGCAATTCAAAAGAAAAAGGATGTTGTTTATGTTCCGTTTTTCTGGCGTTTTATTATGATGGTGATCAAAGCAATCCCAGAGTGCCTTTTTAAGAGGCTGAAGCTTTGATAAAATTTATTGCCTGGTAAAATAGTCCACAGGCGTCTGTTGCTGAGCGGTCAACCGTGACTGAGGCGCCGGTGCTCGTCGATTTGACCCGTGTCCCAGCGATGTGGGTAATAGACAGGGTTATTACGCATCACCAGACATTAGCGCAATATACTTGAACGGATAGTGTAACTGCCGCTGCAGAAACACAAATGTACGAGCTGTTTTCTGCCATGGTTTCCAAATTGGTCCAGCTTCCTGACAAAATGTAGCAACCACCACCAGTGGCATGTTTGCCAGCGGTACAAGTAGCAGTGCAGGAAGTACTCGCCGCGCATGAATTGCTGATGCGTTCCCAACCCATTGAGATGTTTCCGCCGCCGAGGTCGAGACGTTGGGCTGGACTCGTCGTCCCAATGCCGACGTTGCCGCCCCTTTTAATATTGAGAGAACTCCCCCAAGCATCTCCGTGATTGAAAATGGTGATAAAACTATCGCTATAATTGTTACCTGTCGTTCCTAAGCCGAAGCCCAAAAAGCCACCCTTGCCAGCTTCTAGTGCCTTTCCAAAATTTATCCCCATAAAATTGGAGTCAGTCATACTAGGCATCAATGCACTTATTGGCAACGCATAGTTAGCAGTTCCAGTTTGGTTGATGGTAAGTGGGAATCCAGGTGCTGTCGTGCCAATGCCGACATTGCCACCGTTTAGATATGAGTTAGCAGCCGATTGTATGCTTACTGTACGTGCACGGGACATTGAGTATAAATCTATAAAGCTGCCAACAGCAGCACCGGAATATAACGCCAATGCAGCGGCATGATCTGCGTTATTCCCAGTCATAAATAACTTGCCCATAGAGGAAGTAGCTCCAGGAGATACGACTCCATTCAATCCGACAACAAATCCATTATTACCATTATCGGCATCAGGAGTAGCCGCTACAAAAGAACCATGAGAATGAAGTTTCCCTGCTGGTGCTGTAGTACCAATGCCGACATTACCGGAATCGTCAATAACAACACCCGAATTCTGCACAAGCTTCCCAGTAGTACCATCAAATCGAGCAATGGCATTGTCGGTTGCTGAAGCTGGCCCGACGACTTGCCCATTGAGTTGAGTTTGAATGGCTGACGTAACGCCATCGAGATATCCAAATTCCGTATTACTGAC